>NZ_JVEL01000401.1:0-1233 GCF_001076875.1 Serratia sp. 506_PEND | reverse complement strand
GTATCGAGAACTATACCCGCACCACCAACGGCTGAAACGGTCCCCAAAGCAACGCCCAACCCCACAAGCCCCTTGGTAACATTGGGCAGAACTTCATCTAATTTGGTGAATTCATCTGCCACCTCGCCCTCGAGCTTAGCCAGGGGAGTCATAATGTCATTTTGGTCAAGGATTTCCAGGCTGCCTGCGCGTTTTTTCTTGAACTCAGTCTCGTTTTGAATACCCTTCATATCCTTATCGGTCGCCAGTTCACCGGGTTTGCCGTAATACTCCTGGTCAAGTGCGCCCTGTAGCGCCTTGACTTTATCGTAATGCTGTTCGTAGGCAATAAAGGACATACGGGCTTGCTGGTTGCGAAAGAACTTACCGTAATACACACCACGGACAGCCTGTATTTGACGTTCAAGACGATCCCGTTTGGTGGGGTCAGTCGTTTTGTTTAATTGACGATTTAACGACTGGTATTGCTTGTCATTATCGATGGCCTTATTAACAATGGTTCTGGCCGCTTCCAATGGGTCAACGCCTTGCCCCATCTGTTTGATAATGGACTCATGCCAGCTTATCTTTTTTCCGCCGATCTTAATGCGCCCAGCAGCGCTATCCAGGTTAGGGCTTAAAATATCATTGACGAGATCGGTCGCGTTCGTGAGGGCCGCTTCTGGTGTTGCTGCACCGAGCGCTGAGGATTCAGCAAGAGGCAATACAGCACGCAGCCCCTGATACCCGCCGCCGCCAATACCGCCCAACTGCTCAAACATTCCCTTCGCATGTTCAGCGATCACATCCGCATCAACAGGCCCCATCTGGCCCATTCTGACAATGCCGCTTAACGCATTGGGGAGTTTATCGGTGGGAATTTTAAAGTAATGCAACGATGAAGCCAGTTCCGCGACCTTGTAGGGATTTGCACCGACGGATGCGGCTGTCATATTGATGCGCGGCAATAATTCGTCGACTTGTTGCGGCGTAAATGCCTGGGAGGAAACCAGCCCCTCGTAACCTTGCAATGTGTCGCCGATATCACCCCCACCGAGTTCTATCGCTTTTTTGACGGTGTTGTTTATTTGCTGCTTACCTTTCTGGCGCCCCGCCTCATCGCGGTCATGGAACACCCTGTTTGAGAGTTTCATCAGCTCCATGCTGTACTCGGAACTGTTATCAATTTTAGGCGCAAGATAATGTGCGCCAGCAGCTATGGCTCCGCCGGCAACCAGCATTTTTTTACCCAGG
>NZ_JVEL01000400.1:0-2356 GCF_001076875.1 Serratia sp. 506_PEND | reverse complement strand
TAGAAGTGAAAGTGGTGCCCGGACTCGGAATCGACCTTTTAATCTATCTTGTTGTTTTTGTTTGTTATTGTTTGGTTTGATAAAATTGATACCTCCATTGGTACCTCGTAATGGTTTCGCTGGTTGTTGGCGGGAGTTTCAGAAGAGAAAGGTTACTGATTTTGGACTTCCTGAAATCATGGATTCGATTCCTTCATTCGATTCCCGATTAACCTGGATGTTACCTCTGACGAGAGCACAATCAAAGGACATCCAACGGCTGATGGTCACCTGGTTCTGCAAGCACCCTGTTGATATCTCGGGTGTCCTGCATTGAAGAGAGGAACTGGTTCACGCTACCTTACTGGCAGGGCATTTAAAATGGAAAGCGCCACTTGTCTGAAGCAGCCATAAGCCTCCGTCCAGGCGACTTGTTTGCCAAATACCATCGGAGCAACAAATTTCTGGTAACGATCCTGATGTACAGGATTGTTTGTCAGTTCCTCCAGGCCCATTTTCAGCTCTGTCACAGGCGAGTCGCAAAATTGTGGATACTGGTTGCCGTAACGCTGGATATCCTGATCGATAGTTCTCTCAACAAAAGCAGTAAGCTGTGCTATGTCGACATTCCCCACGTTCACAATGCACCATGTATCGTAGATATGGCGAACCAGCGTGGTATCGTCAAAACGTTCAACATTGCGGGTGACAGCGGCTGTTCGTCGCAACATCGCCACTAATTTCTCTGCTTGTGTACTGGTTACGGTGACGGAAGGGAATGCCTGAACGATATGTGGTCTTTTCGTCATCTCGGTTACCAGCGAGTGAATATCCCGTTCTTCTGCTGACTCCAGCAAATCAGATTCCATCAGCTCCAGTTTGATGAAAGGCCGCAGACAGGGTTCCTGTGCCAGACGCTGAGGATAACGAACCGGAATGTCATTGTAACGATACTCATCCCGGGTCACTTTCTGGTCATCATCAACGCTGAACATACCGGTAGCGGTTATTGCGTCAGTGATTGACTGGATAACCGCTTTACGGCTGGCTTTTCGCCCGGAGCGCGAAAGCGCCAGAAAGTCAGCGCCTGGAACCAGTTTGATATCCACGTCTTCTGACATGCGGTTCAGCGCCACCCCGGATTTTGCCAGGGCAGTACCGCCAGCGAAAACCAGCTGGTGAGTATCGAACGACAATGGCTTAAGCAGAGCCAGAAGCTCAACGATATAGTGATCTTTTTCCACAATGGCGACAGACTCAATACCAAGTGCGTCAGCTACCTCAGAAAAAAGAGTGTTGAGATTATCCATTCAGTTTACTGTTTCCTACCGACAACACGCGTTTAAAACGTGATGGTGTTTTTATCCCTGCCGAAACAGGGATTTGAGTAGACTTACCGCTGTTATATGCCCGTGTTGCGTCGGTAACGCGATAACGTACCTTCAGTCGATCCAGCGTTTCGACGATCACTGCAGCGGAACCTCCGGGCGATGCTGGCATCAGCTTACCGGTGATACTGTTGCGGCGGGCCTTGGTGTACACGCCATAACCGACTTTCAACAGCACGCCTTCTTTAACCAGGGCACGCAATGCTCTGCCAACCTGATCGTAGCCAGCAATGTCTTTGAAATCATCACGAGTGAAAACATAGCGCTTCGAACGTTTCAGTCGTGACTGTATACGGGCTTTGGTCGTCATGTTTTCCTCCTCTGTTTGTTTTTCAAGCATAGCAAAAATACGACATATTTAACAGCAAACACACGACAGGCATATTACCTTGCTGCCAGAGCTCCGGGATAGTGCCGGGCGATGATGTCATTCAGCTTATCGACCAGCTCTGGCCGCTTTAAGGTGATATGGGCCGTCCCCTTCTGAAAGTACTTAATCGTAAACATCTCATCCTCGTAACGGTTGCTGTGCCTGTTCTCATGAATATGATCGCCGATACGTCGGGTAACGTCAGCGCGGTTGTCGGGAACCGGTTTACCATCCAGGAGCATCAGCATGCGCTCCAGATCCGCCAGGCGGTCACGTTGCCTGCCCCAGTTAAGTCCAAAGCCCCACCTGTCGAATTTGACCAGCCCAGTAACAATAATTTTCGCGCCAAACTTGCAGGGGCTGTTCGTTTTGAAATCCCAGCTCAACCCTTTAAATACGTTGATGACGCCCCGTTCAAACACGTCACCTTTACTTTGATGCAGTTGCTCAAAGGTGCTCAGGATATTCTCTTCACTGACCGCCGGAATATCCTCCTTTTCCAGACTGTTGTACCACTGGTCACGCGCCTGAGCGTCCATGATAGAAAGCATCCCTGACTTTTTCATTAAATCGCGCCATATACTACGATCGAGATTACGGGTAATGGCTTTCATCGCCG
>NZ_JVEL01000399.1:0-32513 GCF_001076875.1 Serratia sp. 506_PEND | reverse complement strand
CCCGCCGTTAAACCGCCTGGATCAGGACACGTGCTGCAGGAACTCCTGCAGACGCGGGCTTGGCGGATGATTGATCAGATCGTGCGGATTGCCGTCTTCGGCAATCCGGCCCTTGTCGATAAAGATCAGGCGCGACGCCACTTTTTCGGCAAAGCCGACTTCATGAGTGACGATGACCATCGTCATCCCTTCTTCGGCCAGATCCTGCATGACCTTCAGCACTTCGTGGCGCAGTTCCGGATCGAGCGCGGAGGTCGGCTCGTCGAACAGCATCATTTTCGGCTTCACCGCCAGCGCGCGCGCGATCGCCACGCGCTGCTGCTGGCCGCCCGACAGTTCAGACGGGTAATGGTGGGCGCGCTCCGCCAGACCGACCTTGGCCAGCAGCTCGCGCGCCAGCTTTTCCGCATCGGACTTCTTCGCGCCGCGTACGCGGATCGGGCCGAAGGCGACATTTTCCAGCGCCGTCAGGTGCGGGAACAGATAGAACTGCTGGAACACCATGCCGGCTTCCTGGCGGATCAACCGATCGTCCACTTTCGGATCGTTGGCTTTCAGGCCGTCGACGATCAGATCGCCGCTGGTCACCTCTTCCAGCTTGTTGATGCAGCGCAGCAGGGTGGATTTGCCGGAGCCGGACGGCCCGATGATCACCACCACTTCGCCTTTGTCGATCTTCAAATCGATGTTGTGCAGCACCTGGGTTTGGCCAAAATGCTTGGAGACGTTTTTAAATTCAATCACAGGATTTTCATCCTTCTTTCCAGACGACGCAGCACGAAGCTCAGCACCAGGGTAATAATCAGATAGATAACCGCCACGGCGCTCCAGATTTCCAGCGCGCGGAAGTTACCGGCAATAATTTCCTGACCCTGACGGGTCAGCTCCGCCACGCCGATCACGATGAACAGCGAGGTGTCTTTGATGCTGATGATCCACTGGTTGCCCAGCGGCGGCAGCATGCGGCGCAGCGCCAGCGGCATAATGACGTAGCGGATGGTTTCGCGGCGCGACAGGCCGAGCGCCAGGCCGGCCTCGCGGAAACCGTTATGGATAGACAGCACCGCGCCGCGGGTGATTTCCGCGATGTAGGCGCCGGAGTTGATCATGATGGTCACCACCGCCGCGGTGAACGGATCGATGCGCAAATCGGTGAACGCCATCGGCAGGGCGAAGTAAATGAACATCACCTGCACCACGATCGGCGTGCCGCGGATCACTTCGATAAACACCAACGCGATGTGGTTGGCGATCCAACCGCCGTAGGTGCGGGCAAAGCCGGCGACGAGGCCGATGATCAGGCCGCCAATCAGACCGAGGACCGAAATCCACAGGGTCATTTTGGCGCCCTCTAACAAGATAGGAATGGCGGGCCAGATGGCGCTCCAGTCGAACTGCATGATATTTCTCCCGGTGATCCCAAACGTGGGTATCAGATACAACGAAGCGCAGGGGGTTAAGCGCCCCCTGTGCTTAAGTTAATAGCTTGCCAAATTCACAGCTTACTTAGGTTCGGTGCCGAACCACTTCTTGTAGATTTCGTTATAGGTGCCGTTCTCGCGCAGGGTTTTCAGCGCGCCGTTCACCTTCTCGCGCAGCGCGTCGCTGCCTTTAGGGAAGGCGATGCCATACTGCTGCGCTTCCAGCGAATCGCCGACGGTTTTGAACTTGCCGGCGCCGGCCGTCTTAATGAAGTATAGGATGTTTGGCGTGTCGTGCAGCACCGCATCGGCGCGCTTGGTGCCCAGTTCCATGTAGGCGTTGTCGATGTTAGGGAACTGACGCAGATCCTTGGTTTTGATGTGCTGCTTGGCGTAATCCACCGAGCCGGTGCCGCTCTTCACCGCCACCACTTTGCCGTTCAGATCGTCGATGCTTTTCACGCTGTTGTTGTCGGCGTTGACCATCACCAGCAGGCCGCTCTTGTAGTAACCGTCGGAGAAGTCGATGGCTTTCTTGCGCTCATCGGTGATGGTGATGCCGGCCAGCGCCAGATCGACGTTTTTGGTCTGCAGCGCCGGAATGATGCCGCCGAAGTCCATCGGTTTCAGGGTGTAGTCCAACTTCAGCTCTTTGGCGACGGCGGCCCACAGGTCGATGTCGAAGCCGACGTATTTGTCGCCTTGTTTGAACTCAAAAGGAACGAATGCGGTGTCGGTGGCGACCACCAGTTTGTCTGCTGCGTGGGAACTTACGGCAAAGGCCAGAGAGAGTGCGGCCAGGGAGACTTTAAAAATCGACTTCATGAGAGGAATTCCTGTACAGGTTGCGGATTACCCATTTTTTATATTGCAGTTGGTGCCATGAAAAAATCGTGCCATGTTTTCAACTACTATAAAAACAAAGAGTTACTTCGTGATGTTGTGCCGGAAAGGCGAATTGTTATGGTTGTGCACCACAATGAGGCACTAAAATGGTGCGTAAGAATTATCTTGGTGCACGGGGCTATCATTAACCAAATTTTGGCTGTGAAACAACCGTTCTTTAACGTTTTTGCTTCAATATTGATAACTAACTCTAACTTTCATGATGCACCGACGGTGCAAGCGGGGGCCGCGAGAGGAGAAAAAGGGGAGCAGATAATGCTAACGCAACTGGCTGTCTTTGCTGCCGCGCCGGTTGTACAGGCTGGTGGCCGCGTGTTTTTTGTCTTGTTCGGTCTGGCAGGCGAGGCAATAACGCACGCCTTTTAACGCCTTGCGGCGCGCCTCGGGGATCGGTTCTCCGCATTCCTGGCAATAGCGTTCGCTCTCGCCGTGCCCGAGCGCTTCACGCGCGCGCTGCACCGCATCGTCGACGGTGGAATCAATCTGATCTTGTACGGCGCCGTCCGCCGCCCAGCCGCTGGCCATCATCACCTCCTGACAAGGAAACCCTACCGTTTAATATGGGCCGTTTTTTGTACAATGCAACGGTCGTGCAAAAGAAAACAGGCCGGGCGAAGCCCAGCCTGCGCTGCCCGGAACAACGGGCGATCTGCAACGCTTTCGCGTTATTCGATATTGGATTCGATGAACCACAGGAATTTGTCCAGATCGCGCGAGGCGGCGGTGAACATATCGGCGGTGTCTTCGTCTTCCACTTCGGTAATGGCTTTGCGGATGTCATTCGCGACCGCGCCGTAGCGATCGGCCAGCGCTTTCAGGTGCTCTTGCACGCTGTGGATATTGGTCGGGTAGCTTTTCAGCGGCGTCCGATCGTTCACCACCTGTACGGTGCCCAGCGCCACGCCGCCCAGTTGCACCACGCGTTCGGCGAAGGTGTCCTGATGCTCGATGATAGCGGTGCGGAAGCCGTCCAGCATTTCATGGACCGCAATGAAGTTCGCGCCGCGCATGTTCCAGTGCGCCTGTTTGGTGATCAACGAAAGATCGATAAATTGCACGACCTGATGGTTCAGCGCCTTGATGGCGGCCAGTTTAACTTTTTCGTCCAGATCGTTACGGGTATACAGCAGATCAGAAGATTTCGTTTTCACCAGTTTAGCGGTACTCATATCAGATATCCTCTTGATTAGTCGTTGTCCTATTTCGTTACGGGATCAATTATAGCAGGGCTGTTTATTTTTGCCGGACGAAAATGGCTATTGCACAAATAGGGTTAGCCTACGAATAATTGGTCTGGTTGAATTTTTATTTAATGCAACAGCATGAAAAATATAATTATTCATCATTCACTGATTTATTATTTATGGCTGTGAAAATTTACCTTGGTTATTTTATTTTTTCGCCTGCGGGTTTCGGCTAAATATCCGCTTTGTTATCGTGGTGTTAATTTCTCATCCATTCATATTGATAGCGGTAATTGATGCCGCTACAGTAGGGCAATTATCCTCTCTCTTTATAGGCGAATAATGAAAATTAACGTCGTCGGCACCAGCGGCAGCGGTAAAAGCACCCTGGCGCGTCAACTGGCGGAACGGCTTGGCGTGCCCTATATCGAGATGGACAGGCTGTATTGGCGGCCCGAATGGCAGGGAACGCCCGATGACGCGTTCCTGGCGCGGCTTGAACAGACGCTGGCCGAAGCGGGGGATGGCTGGGTGCTGGACGGCAATTACAGCCGCACGCAACCGATCAAGTGGCGCGAGGTCGATTATATCCTGTGGCTGGACTACGGTTTCTGCCGCACGTTGTGGCAAGCCGTGCGGCGCGCGTGCCGACGCGCGGCCAGCAAAAGCGAGCTGTGGCCGGGCACCGGCAATCGGGAAAGCTTCCGCCGTTCTTTCTTTAGCCGCGAGTCGATCGTGCTGTGGACGATCCGCACTTACTCGAAGAACCGGCGAAAATACCTGGCGGAGATGGCCCGTCCCGACGCCGGACGCCGTTTCAAGCGCTTGCGCTCTCCCCGCCAGGCCGCCGATTTTCTACGGGCGCTGCCGCAGGCTCACAGCAGCAGGCGGTGATGGATCCTCACCACCGCTTTCTTGACGTGCTGCGGCTGCTGCCACAGGCAGCCGGTCTTATGCGGTTCCATCTGGAAAAAGATCGCGAACATACCGTGCGTCATGTGCAGCGTTTGCGGGTGGCGTTTGATGTCCAGCAGCAGCAGGTCGCTATTTTCTGCATGCGGATGTTCGCGATGCCAGTCGCCCGCCAGGCCGTATTCGATGCGTTCTTCGCCGCTGATCAGCAGATGCAGCGCGATGTACTCCTGATGCATTTCGGCACGCTTTTCCGCCGCCGGCACGGTGGTCAGCGTCATCACGTCCATAAAGATGTTATCGCCGTCGATCGGGTGATGGCCCAGCGCCAGTTCGGGCAGGTCGCATCGGCGCAACTCGGTCAGGGTTGAAACCAGCGCTGGCGCGAGTCCGCGGCCGAAGCGTGGGTTGAACAGGCTGTTGTGAATCACTGTTATTCTCCATGTGAGCGAAAGTCCAAAGAGCCTGCGATACAGGCTAAGGGGAAGTATGCCGATTTGTCACGAGGAAAACAGTTAACCCGCCTGCATTCCGGCGTTGCGGTCGGCAGGCGAGTCAGGCGATCAGGAAAGGCTTTCGAGGCGCGGTTTGGGGCGAATGGTCAGGGCGGAACCCATGGAGGCGGCGATGATCGCCGCCAGCGCCAACCATTGTACGCCGCTCAGGTGTTCGCCGAGGAACAGCATGCCGGACAGCGCCGCCATCGCCGGCTCCAGGCTCATCAAGGTGCCGAAAGTGCGCGCCGGAATTTTGGGCAGCGCGATGATCTCCAGCGAATAAGGCAGCGCGGTGGAGAGGATCGCCACCGCCAGCGCGACCGGCAGAATATCGAGGTTGAACAGCACGCTGCCGGTTTGCCAGGCGCCGATCGGGCAGAACACCAACGCGGCGATCAACGAACCGAGCGCCACCGTGCCGGGGCCGTGATCGCCGCCGGCCTTTTGGCCGAAAATGATATAGACCGCCCAGCAGGCGCCGGCGCCGAGCGCGCAGGCGGCGCCGAACGGATCGATCCCGCCCACGCCGTGGCCGAGCGGCAACAGGAACCACAACCCGGCGATCGCCAGCGCCACCCAGAGAAAGTCGATCGGCCGCCGCGACGAGAACATGGCCACCGCCAACGGGCCGGTAAACTCCAACGCCACGGCGATGCCGAGCGGCACGGTGCGCAGCGACAGGTAGAACAGGTAGTTCATCGCGCCGAGCGACAGGCCGTAAATCAGCAGCGGCAAGCGGCTGCCGGCGACGATGCGCATACGCCACGGGCGGAAGATAATGAACAGAATCAGGGTGCCGATGAAAAGACGCAGCGTCGTAATGCCTTCCGCGCCCACGATCGGGAACAGGCTTTTGGCCAACGAGGCACCGCTTTGGATAGACACCATGGCGATGATTAACAGACAGATGGGCAGCAGCGCGGAGGGCGCTCTGCCGGAAGTAGATAACGACATCCTTAACGGGCCTTTTTTGCGCCGTTCCTCAGCCTTGAGAAAACGGTCGAAACGGGGATGCGAGCAGTGTAAATGAAATGGCGAAAATCTGTCTGAGAAAAGCGCGCATCGCGGTGAAATCCGCCGATCCTCGGATGAGATGTGGCGAATTTGGTCAAAAAGTGCGCTTTTTCTTAAGAATTATCTGGATATTAAATTGGTGATTTTTGTCACAGAACGCCGTAGAATACGGCCGAAAATAGAGCGAAAAGAAGCAGATACACTGTTCTTGAAATCTTCTGTTACACGATATAAAGCATTAGACACTCATTTCAAGGCAGAGTTTCACGCTAATTTTTGTTATATTTTCAAAGCATGAACAAATGGATGTACTTAATAATAAAACGCGTTTGAGGTGGTTATGAAAAAAATTGCATGTCTTTCCGCAGTAGCAGCTTGCGTATTAGCAGTTAGCGCAGGTACCGCATTCGCTGGTCAGAGCACCGTATCCGCTGGCTATGCGCAGGGTGATCTCCAAGGCGTTGCTAACAAGGCCAACGGTTTCAACCTGAAATACCGTTACGAGTTCGACAACAACCCACTGGGTGTGATCGGCTCCTTCACCCACCTGGAAAAAAATCGTTCTGAAAGCGGTTTCTACAAGAAATCTCAGTACGATTCCATCACCGCAGGTCCAGCTTACCGCTTCAACGACTGGGCGAGCATCTACGGTGTGATCGGTGTTGGCTACGGCAAAAACATCGACAACGCCCAGGCTGGCGGTAACAAAGGTGGCAACAGCGACTACGGCTTCACCTACGGTGCCGGTCTGCAGTTCAACCCAATCGAAAACGTTGCCCTGGACGTTGGCTACGAGCAGAGCCGCATCCGCAGCGTGGACGTTGGCAGCTGGAACGTTGGCGTAGGCTACCGCTTCTAAGATTTCTTCATGCCTGCGGGCGTGAATGCGCGGCACAGGTTGCCGCGCGGATAAAAAATCCGCCTTCGGGCGGATTTTTTTTATCTGTCATTAGCCGCCGCGCCCCGTCGGCTGCGTCGAAAAGCGCGCGCTGCGGGCATCGCGCTCATAGCCTTGCGGTTCGGTCAGTAAACCGTACAGCTCGGGGCGGCGTCCGTAAATCCAGCGGCGGCCGGTGCTGAGCGGGATCAGCGTCAGATCGAGATCGGCGCTGACCAGCCGGTCCTCCGCCGCCCAGGTCTCCGCCACGATGCGGCCGTAGGGATCGAGGATCATCGCATTGCCGGTGCGTACCTCATCGTCATCGCGGCCCACGCCGTTGCTGAACAGCAAAAACAGCCCGTTGTCATGAGCGCGCGAGGGCAGCCAGCGCATCAGCCAGCCGCGGCCGTGTTCGCCGCGAAAGGCGGCTTCTATCGCCTGCGGATCTTCCGCTCGCCGCTGCCACAGCGCCTGTGGGATCGGCTTCATACCGTGCGGGCTGCGCGAATGGGTGCCGCCGGTCTGGTGCGGGGCCATCAACACCTCCGCGCCCAGCAGCGCCGTCGCGCGCGCATTCTCCACCAGATTGTTGTCCCAACAGATCAATACGCCCACGCGCACGCCCCAGGGGGTGTCGAACACCGTATAGCGATCGCCGCTGGCGAGAGCCGGATGTTCGAAGGCGTGCAGTTTACGGTGCACATGCAGCGCGCCGTCCGGCAGGCATACGGCGTAGGCGTTGTAGCAACGGCCGTCATCGCCCAGCTCGATCAGCCCGACGCCGATCGCCATGTTGTAACGCTCCGCCAGCGGGCGAATGCGCGCCAGCGAAGGGCTGGCCGCGATCGGTTCCGCCAGCGCCCGCACTTCGGCGTCGGACAGATGGCGTACGTGCCAATAGCCGGTGATGCACATTTCCGGGAAGGCCAGCAGCTGTACCTGCTGCTCGGCCGCCTGAGCGATAAAGCGCTCGATGGTCGACAGGTTGTAATTTTTATCGTTGGCGCGATGCTGGAATTGCACCGTGGCGGCGCGCAATGAGATGGTCATGGGGTCTCTCCGGTTAGGGTCTGCGTTGATTACAGCAGGTGGATTGATTACTGTATAATCAATTAAATTCCCTATTCGATAACTTAATGGAATGGATATAAAACAACTGCGCGCCCTGGTGGCGCTGGCCGAACAGGGCAACTATCGTCAGGCGGCGAGCCGGCTATGCATCAGCCAACCGGCGCTGAGCAAGCAAATTCAGGCGCTGGAAACCCAGCTCGGCGTTCGATTGTTCGAGCGTGGCCGACAGGGGGCGGTGCTCACCGCCGGCGGGCAGCGGCTCTACCCGGAGGCGCAGGTTCTGGTGGCGCAGTACCAGCAGTTTCAGCGGCGCGCGCGGCGGGTGGCCCTCGGGGAAGCGGGGCGGCTGTCGCTGGGATTTGGCCTTTCCAGCTTTCATCTGGCGCCGCAGCTGGTGGCGGCCTTTCGCCAACGGTTCCCCGAGGTGGCGATCGGCCTGGAGGACTTGCCGTCGGAACGCCAGTATCAGCTGTTGCTGCAGGGAGAGTTGCAGGCGGGGTTCGTGCGCTTGCCGGTCAATACGCCGCTGTGCGGCGTGGCATTGCTGAGCGATCGGTTGGTGCTGGCCGCGCCGGGCGCGCTGGCGCTGCGCGCCGACGATTTGATGGCGCGTTTCAATCAGTTGCCGCTGTTGCAATTGACGCCCAAACGCGGGCGCGGGCTGAGCGATCAGTCGCTGCGGTTTATCGCCGCTCACCGGTTGACGCCGAATGTGGTGCAGCAGGCCGGTGATATCCAAACGTTGTTGGCGTTGGTTGCCGCCGGCGTCGGTGTCGCGCTGCTGCCGCACAGCATCACGCATATCGCGCCGGCCGGCATCGACATTTTACCGCTGAGCGGCGAGGAGACGGAGTGGCAGGTCGGTATCGCCTGGGATCCGCAGCGCGCCGACGCGCTGCGGGACAACTTCATTCAGACGGCGTTGACGGTGCAACGCGCTTAGGCATTCAAAGCGGGCAATGCATCACGACAATCGGGCTCTGGTGATACTCGCTGCGGTGGCTTTCGCTAAAGCCGACTTTTTTCGCCAGCGCCAGCGAGGCCTGGTTTTCCGGCGAGATGATGCAGACGGTTTGCTCGCCCGGCAGATGCGTCTTACCCCAGGCCAGCGCCGCCCGCAGCGCCTCGGTGGCGTAGCCTTTGCCGTGCGCCGAGCTCACCAGCGTCCAGCCCATTTCCGGCGCGTCGAGCGCCGGGGTGATGTCGCGCAGGAAGTTGGAGAAGCCGATGCTGCCGAGATACTCGCCGCTTTGTTTGTCACGCACCGCCCAATACCCGTATCCCAGCAGCGCCCAGTGGCCGACGTAGCGCATCAGGCGCCCCCAGGAGTCTTCCCGGTCGCGCGGCGTGCCGCCGATATAGCGCACCACCAGCGGATCGGCCCACAGCGCGGCCAGCGAGTCGAAGTCGTCCAGCGTGTGCGCGTCCAGCCGCAGGCGTTCGGTGATAAGCGTTGGCGCGGTGTTGATTACGGTCATGTTGCTGCTCCTGCACAGGGTGAAAGGCGATGAAAAACAACGGCGTTCAGTATGCCAGAGAAATCACACCGCCAGCCACAACAGCCAGGTGAACAGAAAGCCGCTCAGGCCGAGCAGGGTGGTCAGCACCGTCCAGGTCTTCAGGCCATCGGCCACCGACAGCCCCAAATAGCGCGTGACGATCCAAAAACCGGAGTCGTTGACGTGGGAAAGCCCCAGCCCGCCAAAACAGGTCGCCAACGTCACCAGCACCAGCTGCAGCTGATTCAGCCCGCTGACCGCTTCCGACAACAGGCCGCCGGTGGTCAGGATCGCCACGGTGGCGGAACCCTGTGAAGCGCGCAGCGCCAGCGAAATGATAAAGGCGGCGGGCACCAGCGGCAGGCCGATGGCCGTCAGTACTTCGGCCAGCGCCTTGCCGACGCCGGATTCCACCAGCACCTTGCCGAACACGCCGCCCGCGCCGGTCACCAGGATCACCACCGCGGCGGTCGGCAGCGCGGCGCCCATCACGTCGCTGGCGTGTTGCAGGCTCCAGCCGCGGCGCAGCGCCAGGAAGTAGAAGGCCAGCAGCAGGGCTATCATCAGCGCCACCGCCGGCGACCCCAGCAGAGACAGCGCATCGCGCAGCGCCGAGCCTGCCGGCAACAGCGTGGCGGAGACGGTGCCGAGCATGATGATGGCGATCGGGATGACGATCAGCGCCGCCACCAGGCCGGCGCCAGGCGGGTTGATGCGATCGCTGAGCGGCGCTTGCCCTTCCGGACGCGGCTCTGGCGCCGCCAGCTGCAGCTGTTCCAGCACCTCTATCGATAACGGATAGGTTTTGCGGTTGAGGTAGTTGGCGGCGAAATAGCCGATCACGCCGACCGGAATACAGATCGCGAGGCCGATGATGGTCAGCCAACCGATGTCGGCGTTGAGCAGGCCGGCGGCGGCGACCGGGCCGGGGTGCGGCGGCAGCGCGACGTGTACCGTTAACATCACGCCGGCCATCGGCAGGCCGAACTTCAGCGGCGACACTTTGGCGACCTTGGCGAAGCCGTAAATAATCGGCGCCAGAATGATAAAGCCGACGTCGAAGAAGACCGGAATGCCGAGGATAAATGCGGCGAGGGTCAGCGCGGCGACGGTATGTTTCGGCCCCAGCCCCTGGCTGAAGCGTTGCGCCAGCGACTCGGCGCCGCCCGAGTGTTCGATCATGCGCCCGAGCATCGCCCCCAGACCGATGATGATGGTCACCGAGCCGAGCACGCCGCCCATCCCGGCGGTCATCACTTTCATCACTTCACCGGTCGGAATGCCGCTGGCCAACGCCACCAGCAGACTGACCACCAACAGCGCGACAAAGGGTTGCACCTTCGCCTTGATCACCATCAATAACAGCAGCACCACGCCGAGTACGGCAATCAGCAACAGCAGAGAGGTAGACATGAAAAAAGCCTTTCGTTGGGTAAGCGTTGGGCACCGCGATCGCCGCGTGGCGATACGGGTGCGTTTCATTGTTATAAAATCGTTTTCCTGGTGTCGGCGTGCGGCTTTAGCGGTAAGGCTTCAGCCAGCCGAGTCCGGCGGCGGTGTCGCCGCGCGGGCGGTATTCGCAACCGATCCAGCCCTGATAGCCGAGCGCATCCAGCTTGTCGAACAGCCACGGGTAATTCAGTTCGCCCTCGTCCGGTTCATGACGATCCGGCACCGAGGCTATCTGGATATGCGCGTAGCGCCCGGCCAGCGTTTCCAGCAGCCCGCTGATATTGCCGTCCACTAACTGCGCGTGGAAAAAGTCGAACTGGATGAACACGTTCGGTCTCTCGATCGCCGCCACCGCTTCCGCCGCCTGATGTTGACTGGCGAACAGGTAGTCGGGCTTGACCGGCGGGCTGAGCGCTTCGATCAGCACCTTGACGCCGTGCGGGGCGAAGGCGTCGGCGGCATAGCGCGCATTGGCGATAAAGGTGTCGAGATAACGCTGCCGATCCGCGCCCGCGGGCACCACGCCGGCCATCAGGTGCACGCAGGGGCAGGAAAGGGCGATGGCGTAGGCCAGCGCGCGATCGATATCAGCGCGCGCATCTTGCTCGCGGCCCGGCAGCGCCGCCAGCCCCCATTCGCCGGCGGCGACATCGCCGGGCGCGGTATTGAACAGCACCTGTTGCAGGCCGTGTTCGCGCAGCTTTTCGGCCAACAGCTCGGCGGGATATTCGTAAGGGAACAGGAATTCCACCGCGCTGAAGCCTTGTTCGGCAGCGGCGGTGAAGCGATCGAGGAACGGCACCTCGGTAAACATCATCGATAAATTGGCGGCAAATTTAGGCATGGGTCAGCTCCGTAATTCGGCAATTTCATCATCGGTCAAATAGCGGATCGGACGATCGCCAAGGGTGAAGATCAGCCGCGCCGCATCTTCCATCTCTTCGGCATTGTCCGCCGCCGCTCGCAGGTTTTTACCGGTCACCACCGGCCCGTGGTTGGCCAGCAAAAAGGCGCGGTGGGTCGGCGCCAGGCGAGCCAGATCCTGCGCCAGCCTTTCGTCACCGGGGCGATAGTAGGGCACCACCGGCACCTTGCCGACGCGCATCACCACATAGGGGGTGAACGGTTTGATGGCGTTGTCGACGTCCAGCCCCTGCAGGCAAGAGAGCGCCGTGAGGTAGGTGCAATGCAGGTGCACCACCGCTTTGCATTCAGGATTGTTCAGATACAGCGCTCGGTGAAAGCTGATCTCTTTCGACGGCTTGTCGCCGGAGAGCCAGTCGCCGTTCAGGCTCACTTTAGACAGGCGATCGGCCTGCAGCTCGCCCAGGCAAGAGCCGGTCGGCGTCGCCAGCAGCGCGCCGTCCGGCAGCAACAGCGAGAGGTTGCCGGCGGAACCGGTGGCGTAACCGCGTTGAAAAAACGAGGCGCCGAGGCGCACCATCTCTTCGCGCGCCTGTTGTTCGATGGTCATGGTCATACTGGAAACTCCGTTTGCGCGCGCGCGAAGAAGGCTTCATCGCCAAAATTGCCTGATTTCAGCGCCAGGGAAATCGCCCGATCGCTGGCGCGCACCCAGGGAACGCCGGGGGAAATGCTGGGGCCAATATGGAAGCCGCGAATGCCCAGCGCCTGCGTGACCACGCCGGAGGTTTCTCCGCCGGCGACGATAAAGCGGCTGAATCCCAACTGGCGCAGTTGCACCACCAATTCGGCGAACAACGCCTCCACCGCCTCGCTGGCGGCGCTACCGTGCTGCCGTTGCGTTTGCTGCAGCGCTTCCGGCGCCGCGGTGGCATAGATCAGCGGGGCAAGCGCCTCCCCGGCGTGATGCTGCGCCCAGTGCGCCAACTCGGCGGCGTAGGCGGCGCGTGCCTGCGGTTCGAGGCAACGGTCGATATCGATGGCCTGCGCCGAAGCGCGCTCGCGATAGTGCGCCACCTGCCGGTTAGTCATCACAGAACACGAGCCCGACAGCACCGCCGCTTTTTCCCCCTGCGGCGCGCCGGCCGCCTCTGCCGCACGATCGCCGCTTTGCGCCCATTGCCGCGCCAGGCCGATCGCCAGGCCCGAACCGCCGGTCACCAGCTTCATCGTTTTCAACGCTTCACCCTGGATGAGCAGATGCCGCTCGTTGAGCGTATCCAGCACCGCGTAGCGCACGCCTTCCTGGGCCAGTTGGCGCAGCTTCTCGCTGACCGCCTCGGCGCCGCGATCCATTTCCGCCGCCGTCACCAGCCCGCAGCGCCCGGCGGCCTGGGATTCCATCAGGCGCAGCAGGTTGCTGTCGGTCATTGGCGTGACCGGGTGATGACGCATGCCGGATTCAGACAGCAGCTGTTCCCCGACGAACAGGTGGCCCTGATAGACCGTGCGGCCGTTTACCGGCAACGCCGGTGAGACAACCGTGAAATTTTCCCCCAGCGCGGTGAGCAGGGCGTCGGTCACCGGGCCGATATTGCCCTGTGCGGTGCTGTCGAAAGTGGAGCAGTATTTGAAGTAGAACTGGCGGCAGCCCTGTTTTTGCAACCAGGCCAGCGCCTGCAACGACAGTTCGACCGCCTGTTCTGCCGGGCAGGAACGCGATTTCAGGCTGATGACCGCCGCCTGCGCATTGATCTGGGTTTCGTCTTGCGGCACGCCGTTCAGCTGCACCGTCGGCAGGCCGTTTTGCACCAGAAAACTGGCGATGTCGGTCGCGCCGGTAAAGTCATCCGCGATTACGCCAAGCAGCATCAGAGCGCCTCCTTTTTCTGCGGCAGATCGATGCCGGCAAAGATTTTGATTACCGCACTGTCATCTTCTTTACCGTAACCGGCGTTGCTGGCGGCGGTAAACATGGTGAAAGCGGTAGAGGCCAGCGGCAGCGGGAAGTGCAGCGCCTTGGCGGTATCCGCCACCAGCCCCAAATCCTTGACGAAGATATCCACCGCCGATTTGGGCGCATAGTCGCCGTCGACCACGTGGCGCATGCGATTTTCGAACATCCAGGAGTTGCCGGCGGCGTGGGTGACCACGTCGTACATCACGTCTAGCGGGATGCCGGCGCGGGCAGCCAGCGCCATGGCTTCCGCTCCGGCGGCGATGTGCACGCCGGCCAACAGCTGATGGATGATTTTTACCGTCGCGCCCAGGCCGATCGTCTCGCCGATGCGGTAAACCTTGCCGGCGATGGCGTCCAACACGGGTTGCAGACGCTCGAAGGTGGCGTCGGCGCCGGCGGCCATCACCGTCATCTGGCCTTCCTCCGCCTTGGCCGCTCCGCCGGAAACCGGCGCGTCCAGCATCGGTAGCCCGTATTCCAGCAGCCGTTGCTCGATCTGTTTGGCGTCATCGGCGGAAATGGTCGAAGAGACCATCACCGCTGTGCCTGGCTTGAGCTTTGGCGCCAGGCATTGTTCGCCGAACAGGATCTGCTTCACCTGGGCGGCGTTCACCACCAGCAGCAGCACGGCGTCCAGCTCGGCCGCGAAGTCGCAGGCGCTGGTAGACGCTTGTTTCGCGCCAGCCTGTTGCAGCGTCGCCAGCGCCTGCGGATTCAGGTCCGCCCCGTAGGTGGTCAATCCGGCGCGGAGGCACGAACGCGCCGCGCCCATGCCCATCGCGCCCAGCCCGATGATGCAGACGGCATAATTCCCTGGGTGTGTCATACTGCACTCCTGTTAATTTTAGTGATAATTTGTTTTGTTGTGTTAAATGTAAGCGCTTGTCGACGGTTTATCCGCGATCGATATCACAATAATTAACAATATGTGAAACGAATTTTTCGTCTGATTTCTGGCCCGTATCAACATTACTATTATGTTTTTAAATAAGTTTATGTTTACCTGGACTAACTGCGCGCGTCATCACGCCGCGAAAAATTAGGGCTATCGGCGAACGAAAATTGACGTAAAATCACAATTATTATCACCGCAGCAACGAGAGGGAACCGTGATACCTGTAGAACGCCATCAACAAATTCTTGCGCTGGTATCCGAACGCGGCGTCGTCAGCATTGCCGAGCTGACCGAACGGCTGGGGGTGTCGCACATGACGATCCGCCGTGATTTGCAAAAGCTGGAGGAACAGGGCGCGGTGCAGTCGGTCTCGGGCGGCGTGCAGGCGCCCGAGCGGGTGGCGAGCGAACCTTCGCACCAGGCCAAAGAGGGGATGTTCAGCCGGCAGAAACTCGCCATTGGCCGGCTGGCGGCGCGGCAAATTCCCGCTGGCAGCTGTATCTATCTGGATGCCGGCACCACCACGCTGGCGCTGGCGAAACAGATCGGTGAACGTGACGATTTGACGGTGGTGACCAACGACTTTGTCATCGCCGGCTTCCTGATCGAACACAGCCAGTGCAGAATCATCCACACCGGCGGCACCGTGTGCCGGGAAAACCGCTCCTGCGTCGGCGAAGCGGCGGCACAGGCGCTGCGCGGTCTGTTTATCGATCTGGCGTTCATCTCCGCCTCTTCGTGGAGCATGCGCGGCCTGTCGACGCCGAACGAAGACAAGGTGATGGTGAAGAAGGCCATCGTCGAGGCCAGCCGCCGCCGCATTCTGCTCAGCGATACGTCCAAATACGGCAAGGTCGCGACCTACCTGGCGCTGCCGATCGCTGCCTTTGACGCCGTCATTACCGACGAAGGGTTGCCCGCCGCCGCGCGGGAGGCCATTGAGCAAGCGGGGATTGCATTGCTGACGGCGGGAGAAGAATAAGAACGAACCGGAATCAGGATGAAAGTTCGGTATCGATGCCACGTGCGGGCGCTTCACTTGCTTCAATGCCGCCGCGTTCACGCCATTCGCGGCGCCTTTGTTCAGCCCATTCTTCGTGGAAGGCTTGCATCTCTTTTTGGTGCTGTTCCTTTATGCTCATAGGGGTTGGGTGAGATTCTGCCGTCAACAGGCGGGATTTCGATGACATATAATCCGTCCTCAATAAGCTCTTGGTTGTACAAATAATGTACGCGATGCGCGTGTTTTTTCAAGAGCGAGTCATAAATTCTGGCTAGCGCTGGCCTGAGCGGTACACTGAAAACCAATCTTGCTTGGTATTGCGCCACAAAAGTGACGATCGCCAGGCCGATGCCATTAATGAAGAGTTGTTCTCGTTCATATCGGGTGTACGCCATCCTGGTATAGGTATCAAATAAGGATCTGGTTACTTCGGCGCGGTTTTCCAATGCTCTTACATCGTACAGTTCCATGACGTAAGCATTGTCCAATACTTCCGAGGCAGGATAAGCCCCAATAAGCCATTGACGCATCCTTAACGTCGCTTTTTTAAAATCAAGGTAATACGCAGCAACGCTGCTGGCTTTTTTATAAACCGTTATTCGGTATCTATACTCCGTGACAGGTCGTGCATTGATCTCCCTCACATCAATCTCCATGATAAAATCCTTTTTACTATTATTTTTCCTATAGTTATCCCCTTTGTGACGAACAGATTATTAACCGCGGCGGAGACAATCCTCCAGCCGCCGATGAGGGTTGTGCGCAGCGCCGCGCAAAACTAAATGCCGCTGAACCAGTTGTAGCCCTGATCCTCCCAATAGCCGCCCGGATTGACGTCGCTGACGAAGATCGCGGCGATATGTTTGGCGTTTTTGAACCCCAGTTTGGTCGGCACGCGCAGCCGCAGCGGGTAGCCATAGTCCGCCGGCAGCGCCTTGCCGCCGAAATCCAGCGCCAGGATGGTCTGCGGGTGCAGCGCAGTGGCCATGTCGAGGCTGGCGTAGTAACGATCGGCGCATTTGAAGCCGACGTAACCGGCATTCAGATCCGCGCCGACGTGCTGCAGAAAGGTGCGCAGCGGCACGCCGCCCCATTGACCAATGGCGCTCCAGCCCTCAATGCAGATCAGACGCGTGATCTGACTTTGCTGTGGCAGCCGCTGCAGCTGTTCCAGCGTCCAGGGCGCTTTTTTCTCCACTTTCCCCGCGACCTCAAGCCGATAGCCGGCAAGATCGATCTCGGGGACGTTGTATTCCGGGTAAAACGCGTTGAAGGGGAAAGGCTGGGTAATCTGATCGGGGCGGTAAGTTTGCGCCAACCGCTGGCTGCTGAACAACCAGGCCTGCACCCGGTCGTTCCAGCGCGACATGGCCCACAGCACCTTATCCACCCGATCGCCGTCTTGCAGGTTGCAACCGGTGAGCATGGCGATGCCGCCCAGCGTCAGCCCGGAGCGCAACATCAGCCGGCGTTGCAGATTGACCAACTGCTTTTTTTGGTCCGGTTCCAGCGTCGGCGCGGCTGCCCGCTGTTTTTTCTCATTCATGTTTGCCACCCGTTATCATCGCCCACAGCGTTTTGGGCACGACAGCCACCATAAAGACGTGGATCGCCACGAACAGGCCGATGCCGGCCATGGCGAAAAAATGCACGTAGCGTGCGAAATCGAAGCCGCCAAACAGCGCGACCAATCCCTGCAGCTGAACCGGCTTCCAAATCGCCAGGCCGGACAGCACCAGCAATAGACCCAGCGCCAGTACGCCGAGGTACATCAGTTTCTGAATGGCGTTATAGTGGCCATGCCGGTGGCGCAGGCGCAGCGTCAACGCCAGCCAGATATCCTGCCGCAGCGCGCCGATGCGAAGCGGCAACAGATCGCGGCGAAAATGACCGCTGAACAGGCTCCACAGCAGATAGCAGACGGCGTTGAGCGCCAATAGCCACATCACCGCCAAATGCCAACCAATCGCGCCGCCCAGCCAACCGCCCAGCGTCATCTGCGGCGGAAAGCGGAAATCGAACAGCGGCGAGGCGTTGTAGATTTCCCAACCGCTCATGAACATGCACACCATGGCGAACAGGTTGATCCAATGAGTGATTCGAACCGGCCAGCGATGCACCGGCCGCGACGCGTTGGTTTTCATGGCTTTCCTCCGGTTACATCGGCGGCACGGTGCCGTCTTTGCCGGCGGAAATGCGGGTGGCGATGCGTTCGCCCTTATCGTTGACGGCGGAGAACAGCACAATGTGCACGCCCGGTTTCAGCAGGCTCAGATCGCCCGGATCCAGCGTCACGATCGGCACGTCTTCCGGCACGACGACGGTTTTCTGCTGGTTGCCGTAGGTGACGATCAGGGTGCGGCCGTTGGATTTGAGCAGTTTACCGACGGTGCCGTTGGTCATGGTGTCCACTTTGCCGTCGGCGGATTCCCAAGCCGAATGCCCTTCGCCGGTGCCGCGAAGGCTGGCGGCGAACACGTGCACCTCCAGCGCTTTGAGCGTGCCGTCCGGCTGCGGCACGGCGGCGGTGCCGATAAAACTGTCCGGTTTGATGTCGTCCAGCGTGGCTTTGGAAACGCTGAGCACTTTGGTCTGATCGTTCAGCTTGACGCTGAGTGTCTCGCCTTTGCGATCGGTCAGTTGCAGATTGCCGTCGGCAACCTGGCTGATGGTGCCGCGCAGCGGCGCAATCACCTTGCCCGGCGGTTGGGCGGCGGCGGCCAAGCCGCTGGACAGCAGCAACGTGGATAACAATAAACCGGCTATACGATGACGGGTAATCATAACGTTCTCCTGAAATGAGTTTGCCGGTTAAGCATGGTTGACCTACTGGGTCAGCGCCATGGCCGTTTGATGACATTAATGTCATCAAGTTTGTCCGCCGAAACTGCTAGTATTTTTGCAGACGTAACGAGGTGGCGAGCATGCGAATACTGGTTGTTGAAGACGATATCGGCACAGGGGATTACCTGAAGAAAGGGCTGGGTGAGGCGGGCTACGGCGTCGATTTGGCGCGCACCGGCACCGATGGGCTGTTTCGCGCGTTGGAGCAGGATTACGATGCGATCGTGCTCGACGTGATGCTGCCGGGGCTGGACGGCTGGCAGGTCATCGAGGTGCTGCGCAAGAAAAGCGACGTACCGATCCTGTTTCTCACCGCCCGCGACGGCGTGCAGGATCGCATCCACGGTCTGGAGCTGGGCGCGGACGACTATCTTATCAAGCCGTTTTCCTTTACCGAGCTGGTGCTGCGTTTGCGCACCTTGCTGCGCCGCGGGCCGGCGCGCGAAGCCGATCATTACGCCATCGCCGATCTGCAGTTGGACGTGCTGCGCCGCCGGGCGGTGCGCCAGGATCAGGTGATCCCGTTGACCAACAAGGAGTTCATGCTGCTGCATCTGCTGGTGCGGCGCGAAGGCGAAGTGCTGTCGCGCACGCAGATAGCCTCTCAGGTGTGGGACATGAATTTCGACAGCGACACCAATGTGGTTGACGTGGCGATCAAACGCCTGCGCGCCAAGATAGATCGGCCGTTCGACGTCAAGCTGATCCACAGCGTGCGCGGCATCGGCTATGTTTGCGAGCCGCGCTCGTGAACGCCCGCGCTTCACGTCGGCCGGTGTCGCTGACGCTGCGCACCGCCATGCTGTTCGCGCTGGTGGCCGCCTGCGTGGTGAGCGGGGCGGGCTGGTATCTGTTCGGCGCCATGCGTCAGGAAATGACGCTCCGCAGCGATCTGCAGGTGACCGGGCGCATCGAGTATTTCCGCCATTTACTGGGGCAGCGCTTTCCTTTGGCGCGTCTGACCGCCAATAACGGCCTGTTCGAAAATATGCTGGGCAATGAACAGGACGTGCTGATTTTCCAAATCCCGGGGCAAAAGCCGCTCATCAATGTGAATCCGGCCAGGGTGGCCCTGCCGCCGATCGCGCCGACGCCGCCCGAACAGGCGCAGACGCTGGCCGCCGTGCGCGGCGGGGAAACGGCGCAGGGGGTGCCGCTGCGCGCGGCGTCGGCGATGGTGCGCCTGGAAGACGGTAGTTTGCTGCAGATCTCCGCCGCGCACGTGATGGTCAACGAGCAGAAGATGCTGGCGCGTTACCTGTGGCGCATTGTCGCGGCGGTCATTGTGGCTTTCCTGCTGATTGCGCTGCTGGGCTATGGGGTCATGCGCCGGGGATTGAAGCCGCTATGGCGCATGGCGGCGCAGGCGTCGCAGATCGCGCCCAATACATTGTCGACGCGCCTCAGCGAACAGGGGGCGCCGAAGGAATTGCAGCAGCTGACCCGTTCGTTCAATGCGATGCTCGATCGGTTGAATGAAGGTTATCAGCGGCTGACGCAGTTTTCCGCCGATCTGGCCCATGAGATCCGCACCCCGGTGGGCGCGTTGATGGGCCAGTGTCAGGTGGCGCTGTATCAATCCCGCAGCGTGGAAGAGTACGAAACCCTGCTGTCGAACAATATGGATGAGCTGGAGCGCATTTCGCGCATGGTGGAAAACATCCTGTTTCTGGCGCGCGCCGGTGAGGCGCAGTCCGCGCTGAACTACAGTCGTCTGGATGTGGCGGCCGAGCTGCGGCGGGTGGCGGATTACTTCGAAGGGCTGGCGGAAGAACGCGGCATCGCGCTGAGCTGCGAGGGGGAAGGCGAGCTGAAGGCGGACGCGATGTTGTTCCAGCGGGCGCTGAGCAACCTGGTGGCCAACGCGGTGCGTTATGCCGACGAAAACAGCCTGATCGTCCTGCGGGCTGAACGGCGCGCCGATGCCTGGTGGGTGCAGGTCATCAATCAGGGGCCGCCGATCGCGCCGGCACAGCTGGAAAAACTGTTCGATCGTTTCTACCGCGCCGATCCCGCGCGCAGCGCCGGCAGCCACGCCAGCGGCCTCGGGCTGTCTATCGTACGCGCCATCATGACGCTGCACGGCGGTGAGGTGCGCGCCGAATGTACCGGGCGCGCGTCTGCCGCCAGCCTCATTTTCAGCCTGCGGTTCCCGCTCGCGCAATAACCGTTGTGCCGGACTCACGCGGCGGAATGGCAAAGCGGAAGCAGGCGCCGCTTTGCGGTTGTTCAATCAGTTGGATGTCGCTGTCGTGCAGTTGCAGAATGCGCCGCACGATCATTAACCCCAGCCCGCCGGCGGGGCGTCGGGCGCCGCTCAGGATCGACGGCCGCACGAACAGATCGGCGCGCAGCGTCTGCGGAATGCCGGGGCCGCTGTCGCTGACCTGCACCATCACCCGACCTTCCTGCCGCCACAGCCGCACGCCAATGTCGCCGCCGGGCGGCGTATGGCGAATGGCGTTGTCCAGCAGGTTGGTCAGCACCCGCTCAATCATGCTGAGATCGGCGAACACCGGCGGAATGCCGGGAGCGATGTCGGCGTGCAGCCGCTGATTGCGCGCCTCCGCCGCCAGCTCGAACTTCTGGAACACGTCTTGCAGCAGTTCGCTGAGGGAGAAGGGTTCTTTCTGCGGTTTCACCACGCCGTACTCCAGCCGCGCCAGCTCGAACAGCTCCTGCGCCAGCTTGCCCACCTTGCGGCTCTGCGCCAGCGCGATCTCCAGATAGCGGCGCCGTTCGGTGTCGCTCAGGGTGGCGGCCTTGACCGACAGCGTTTCCAGATAGCCGTGCAGCGAGGTGAGCGGGGTGCGCAGATCGTGCGAGACGTTGGCGATGAATTCGCGCCGCAGCCGATCCTGCTGCGCCAGCGTTTGCCACTGTTCGGCGAGACGCTGCGCCATGCGGTGAAAGGCCTGTTGCAACTGACTGACCTCGTCGCGCCCGGCCGGCGCCGCCGGCAGCGCCGCGTAGGCCTGCACCGCCTCGATGCCGCCGCTGTCCAGCGCATTGACCTGGCGGGTCAGGCGCCGGATGGGGCGAGTGACCCAGTAAAACGCGAAACCGCCGGCCAGCAGGCTGAACAGCACCATCACCCCGGAGGTCCACAGCGCCATCCTGACCGCCGAGTTGAACTGGGCGTTGCTGGCCAGCGCCGTGTACTCTTCGCCGAGCAAGACCACGTACAGATAGCCTTCTACCCGGCCGTCGACCTTCAGCGGCGCGACGCTAAACACCTTGCGCCCGTCCGCGCTGCGCGGATCGTCGCCATACACCGGCATCTGCGCGCCATCGAGCAGCGCCTGCAGCGGCGCCAGCGCGACCCGCTGCCGTTTCAGATGCCCGGCCGGCGCGGCGTTGCCGATGATTGCGCCCTGCTTGTCGAGCAGATAAACCTCAACGCTGGGGTTCACCGCCATCAGCTGGTCGAATAGGGTATGCACCGCCTGCGGATCCGGCCCGTTCACTCCCAGCAGCGGATTGCTGTCGGCGATATGCTGCGCCAGGTTGCCGGACAGGCGCTGGATCACCGCCTGGCTGTACTGGGTGCTGCTGCGCACCTGCATCCAGCCGGAAAAGGCGCAGCCGATGACGATCAGCAGCGCGAAGATCAGCGTGAGGCGCTGCGCTAACGTAAGGTTTTTCATGGCTCACTCTTGCGGCGCGGCCGCGAATTTATAGCCCATGCCCCACACCGTGAGGATGCGCTCGGGTTCCGCCGGATTGCGCTCAATCTTGATGCGCAGCCGGTTGATATGGGTGTTGACGGTGTGCTCATACCCTTCGTGCTGATAGCCCCAGACCTGATTCAACAGGCTGAGGCGCGAGAACACCTGGCCCGGGTGGCGGGCGAAAAAGTACAGCAGGTCGAATTCGCGCGGCGTCAGCTCGATCGGCTGTTGGTGCAGGCGCACCTCGCGGGCGATAGGATCGATGGTCAGATCGTTGAAGCTTAGCGCGCCGGCGTCCATGCGCAGGTTGCGGCTCATCGCCTCCTGACGGCGAAACAGCGCCTTGACCCGCGCCACCAGCTCCAGCATGGAAAAGGGTTTGGCCAGATAGTCGTCGGCGCCCAGCTCCAGCCCCAGCACACGGTGCACCTCGCTGGAGCGCGCGCTGGTGATGATGATCGGCGTGTAGCGCGTCATGGTGCGCGCCCGGCGGCAAATCTCCAATCCGTCCACGCCCGGCAGCATCAGATCGAGGATCAAGGCGTCCCAGCCGCCCTGTTCCAGCATCGCCATGCCCTGATTGCCGTCGGCGGCGTGGCTGATGGCGTAACCCTCGTCACGCAGATGCAGCTGCAGCAGCTCGGCGATGTCGCCGTCGTCTTCGACGATCAAAATTCGTTTTGGCTTGTCCATTCTCATTACCGCTGATTGCCCGATTCTCTCTGAAGTCTACACAACCGCCACCGGCGGAGTTATCACATTTTATTTAACTCTGCGTGAGGTCTTGGGGAACAAATCCGGGGAATACTCGGTTCATCGCATCGTTAGCTGGCAGGAATCGTTATGAGCCTCACTCTCACCCCGGAACAACGACAGACCGTACATCCGCTGTGGCTGCGGTTAACGCATTGGCTGAATGCGCTGGCGATGCTGATCATGGTGACCAGCGGCTGGCGCATCTACAACGCCTCGCCGCTGTTCAACTTCAGCTTTTTCAACGAGCTGACGCTCGGCGGCTGGCTGGGCGGCGCGCTGCAGTGGCACTTCGCCGGCATGTGGCTGTTTGGCGTCAACGGGCTGTGCTACCTGCTGCTTAACCTGACCAGCGGGCGTTTCAAACGCAAATATTGGCCGCTCAGCCCGAAGCAGTTTCTCGCCGATGTCGGCGCGGCGTTGCGCGGCCGGTTGCAGCACGCCGATCTGCGCCACTACAACATGGTGCAGCGCGTGGCCTATCTGTCGGTGATGCTCCTTGGCGTGCTGAGCGCGCTGTCCGGACTGGTGCTGTGGAAATCGGTGCAGTTTCCACTGCTGCGCACGCTGCTCGGCGGCTATGAAGCGGCTCGCTATATCCACTTTTTCGCCATGTCGGCGCTGGTGGCCTTCGTCGCGATCCATCTGGTGATGGTGGCGCTGGTGCCGCGGACGCTGCTGGCCATGCTGCGCGGACGTTAAGGAGTTCACGATGAAAAAGGATAAACAGATCATGACGATCGTTGAAGGGCAGGCGATCGTCAAAGAAGCGCAGCGCTTGTTGACCGCGTCATCCCGCCGCCGCTTTCTGCGCAACGGCCTGACGTTGGGCGGTATCGCCATGCTTACCGGCTGCGATCTCAGCGGCAACGCCAACGTCGAGCAGGCGCTGAGCCGTATTTCGCGCCTCAACGATCGGGTGCAGGGCTGGCTGTTCAACGGCGATCGTTTGGCACCGGTCTACCCGGAGTCGATGATCACCCGGCCATTCCCATTCAACGCCTTTTACGCCGAGGAGGACGCGCCCGACATCAACGGCGACGACTATCGGCTGGAGGTGGCGGGGTTGGTGCAGGACAAGCGCGCCTGGAGCCTGCCGCAGCTGCATCGGATGGCGCGGGTCAGCCAGGTGACGCGTCATATTTGCGTCGAGGGTTGGAGCGCTATCGGCAAGTGGGGCGGCGTGCCGTTCGCCGCCTTTCTCAAGGCGATCGGCGCGGATCTGAGCGCCCGCTACGTCAGCTTCAAATGCGCCGACGACTACTACACCAGTATCGACATGGCCACCGCGCTGCATCCGCAGACGATTATCGCGCTGACCTACGACGGCCAGATCTTGCCGCGCAAGTACGGCTACCCGATGAAGCTGCGCATGCCGACCAAGCTGGGCTACAAGAATCCGAAGCACATTCAGGTGATCGAGGTCACCAACCGCTTCCCGGGCGGTTACTGGGAAGACCAGGGTTACAACTGGTTTGGCGGCAGCTGAGGCGGCCGCCGGCCATTCTCCGGCACTCCGGTGCCTTTGACATGACGGAAGGAAATACCATGAAAAAGTTATTCGCAATGATGATGTGCAGCGCGCTGATGCTGGGCGTGGCCGGCGCCAACGCCGCGGACGGCATGAGCAAAGACGCGATGAAAAAGGACGGCATGAGCCAGATGTCGCACGACGGCATGGCGAAAGATGGGATGAAGAAAGCGTGCATGGGCAAGGACTGCATGAAGAAAGACAAGATGGGAAAAGACGCCATGAAAAAGGATGGCATGGCGAAAGACGGTATGGCCAAAGACGGCATGAAGAAAGACGAAATGAAAAAGGACGCGATGGGGCAGTAAGCCGCCGTACCCCGCGGTCGCAAGCGGCAAACCGCGGCGGCCGCGGGCAACATAAGGAGAGAGGATGATGCTGGCGACATGGCTGCGGCGCTTTCGGCGCTCGAACGGGGACGTTATCTTTATGCGCGCGGCGCTGGTGGTGATCTTCGCCGCCTTCGGCTACGCCAAGTGGTTTGATTACGAAGCGCAGGGACTGGTGCCACTGATCGGCAACAGCCCGCTGCTGAGCTGGATGCACCAGGCGTTCGGCATCCGCGGCGCCAGCTTTGCGCTGGGCGTCGCCGAGTGGAGCTTCGGTTTGCTGTTGCTGGCGGGATTCTGGTCGCGGCGGCTGGGGTTGCTGGGGGCAATCGGATCGACGGTGACCTACCTGACCACGCTGGCGCTGATCTTTTCCACGCCGGGCGCCTGGGAGCCCTCCGCCGGCGGTTTTCCCGCCATGGCCGGCGCCACCAGCTTTTTAATCAAGGATCTGGTGTTGCTGGCCGGTTCCCTGGTGCTGTTGAAAGCCGATTTGCCGGCCGAGCAGGCATAAAAAAGGGCGTAGCCTGGCTACGCCCTCTCGTTATTGATTGGCCGTCACATATCCGGGAAGGTCAGGGTGCCCCCCGGCGCTTCGCGATGAATGTGCAGGAAGTTCAGGTGCTTCTCATACTGGTCGAGGATATCGCCAATCACCTGTTCCTTGCTGTAGTCCATCAGGTCGTTGCCCTGGGTGCCTTCCATCAGGAAGGTTTCCAGCCGGTAGTAGTGCGACTTGCCGGAGCGGGCACGGTAGGTGAAGCCCGGCACCGAGTAGCGCATCGGCCAGATCTGATAGATAAAGTTCTGTTCCTCGCCCAGGTGCACCAGCAGCTCCAGGTGGTTCAGGCGTTCGTCTTCGGTCGGCGGCACTTCGCTGAACTCCACTTTCGCGCCGCGCAACTCCAGCTCGCGCGCCACGTCCTGCATCGCCGGACGGCAAACCTTATCCAACATTTTCTGCGTGTACTGCGTGCCCGGGTAGTTCATCACCCGCGACAGACGCTGTTTCCAGTTGAGCACGTCGTGGCTGGAGACCGGCACCGGCGCCAGGGTGCTGAGCGCGCTGGCCTTGCGGTAGTCTTCCACCCGCAGCGATTTATACAGCCCGGCCATCACGAAGAAGATCACGAAGCTGAACGGCAGGCCCATGATCACCGTGGTTTTCTGCAGCGCCGGCACGCCGTCGGTCATCAGCATGCCGATGGTCAGCAGGCCGATGGCCACCGACCAGAAAATCCGCAGCCAGTTCGGCGCATCATTATTGATGTCGGCCAGGCGCGAGGTGAAGTTGCCCAACACCAGCGAGCCGGAGTCCGCCGAGGTGACGTAGAACAGCAGGCCGGTGATGGTGGCCACCGAGGCGCTGAAGGTGAAGCCGGGGTATTGCGCCAGCAGGCTGTAGAAGCCGCGCTCCGGGAACTGCATCACTTCCTGAGCAAACTCGGCGTTGCCGTGGATGATCTGGTACAGCGCGCTGTTGCCGAAGATAGACAGCCACAGCAGGGTAAACACGAACGGTATGATCAGCGTGCCGACCACGAACTGACGAATGGTGCGCCCGCGCGAGATGCGCGCCAGGAACAGGCCGACGAACGGCGACCACGCCACCCACCAGGCCCAGAAGAACAGCGTCCAGTTGTTCATCCATTCCACCGGCCGATCGAAGGCGAAGCTGTTGAGCGTCATGCCCATAAAGCGGTTGACGTAATCGCCGACGTTAAGCACCAGCGCGTTGAGCAGGAACTCGGTGTCGCCGAAGAACAACACGAACAGGATCAGACCCAGCGCCAGCAGCACGTTCAGCTCGGACAGGATGCGGATGCCCTTGTTGACGCCGGAAGTCACCGAGATGGTGGCCATGATCACCGACAGCAGGATCAGCGAGCCCTGCACCGTCAGGTTTTCCGGGATCTCGAACAGCACCTTGAGGCCGTAGTTGAGCTGCACCACGCCAATGCCCAGCGTGGTGGCGATCCCGAAGATGGTGCCGAGCACCGCGGCGATGTCCACGCTGTGGCCGATCGGGCCGTTGATGCGCTTACCGAAGATCGGGTACAGCGCCGAGCGGATGGTCAGCGGCAGATTGTAGCGATAGCTGAAGTAGCCGAGGGCGATGCCCATCAGCGCATACATCGACCAGCCGGTCAGGCCGTAGTGGAACAGCGTCCAGACCATCGCCTGGCGCGCGGCCTCCAGCGTTTGCGCGTCGCCTTCCGGCGGCATCATGTACTGGGTCACCGGCTCGGCGACCGAGAAGAACATCAGGTCGATGCCGATGCCGGCGGCGAACAGCATCGCCGCCCAACTCATCAGGCTGAACTCCGGTTTGGACTGTTCCGGCCCGAGCTTGATGGAACCGAAGCGCGAGGCGGCGATAAACACCACGAACACGATGTACAGCGTCGCCGCCAGCAGGTAGTACCAACCGAAGGTGGTCGACACCCAATTCAGCGTGCGGGTGATCCACTGCCCGGAGAAGTCGGTGAAAAAGATGGTCATCAGCGAGAAGGCCAGGATCAGCCCCGCCGAGGTGAAGAAAACCACAGGGTTGAGGCGGTCCTGCTGCGGTTTGGAGGAGGTTTCGCGTGTTGTCATCGTCATCCTCTGAACTGAGTAAAATCGTGCCGCTCCGCATTTCGGGGCGCGTTGGCGCCGCCGGAAAACGGGCGAATGAAGGCGGCGGCCATCCCCATGGGAATGGCCTGAGTAACGCCGCTTTCGCCTGTTGCTGAAGCACCGGAGCGCTTCGCGGCGGGAACCGCTTACAGCCACTGATTTTGGTCAGATTCGTTAATTACCTCACAAAAATCAGCCAGTTCCACAACCAGATAGTACAAATTTTTAACCAGGCGGCAATAAAATATATGCAATTTTTATTGAACGTTCAATCAAAAAAAAGTTTAATAGTCCTCATGATGACCTGAATCACGGGCGAAACGGCAGTGAAATTTGCCCGCTGAGATAAGGCCGAAGTCGGTTTTGTGAGAGTCGAAATATGCCAAAGGTAGGAATGCAGCCAATCAGAAGGCAGCAGTTGATTGATGCCACGCTCGCCGCGGTAAACGAAGTGGGAATGCATGACGCCACCATCGCGCAGATCGCGCGGCGGGCCGGCGTTTCCAACGGCATCATCAGCCATTATTTCAAGGACAAGAACGGCCTGCTGGAAGCCACGATGCGCTATCTGATCAGCCATCTGGGCGAGGCGGTGAAGTTGCGCTTACAGGCGCTCACCGATAACAGCCCGGCGGCGCGGCTGCAGGCGATCGTCGCCGGCAACTTCGACGACAGCCAGATCAACAGCGCGGCGATGAAGACCTGGCTGGCCTTTTGGGCCAGCAGCCTGCACCAGCCGCAGCTCAACCGGCTGCAACAGGTGAACGGCCGCCGGCTTTATTCCAACCTGTGCGCCGAATTTCGCCGCGTCATGCCGCAGCCGCAGGCGCGGTTGGCGGCCAAGGGGCTGGCGGCGCTGATCGATGGGCTGTGGCTGCGCAGCGCGCTGCGCGGTTCGGCGTTCAATCAGGCGCAGGCGCTGGCGCTCACGACCGAATACATCACGTTCCAACTCCGGGGGCAAACGCCGCCCGGAGGCTAACTCAAGGAGATCCTATGTCCCGTTTTGGCTTGCAGAAGCTCTATATTCATGGCGCCTATGTAGACAGCACCGCTGGAAAAACCTTCAACGCCATTAACCCGGCGAACGGCGAAGTTCTGGCTGAAGTCCAGTCCGCCGGCGCTGAAGACGTCGATCGTGCGGTGGCCAGCGCGGCCAGCGGGCAGAAGGTGTGGGCGGCGATGACGGCGATGGCGCGTTCGCGCATCCTGCGTCGCGCGGTGGATATTCTGCGCGAGCGCAACGATGAGCTGGCGGCGCTGGAAACGCTGGATACCGGTAAAGCGATGTCGGAAACCACCGCGGTGGACATCGTCACCGGCGCCGACGTGCTGGAGTACTACGCCGGCCTGATCCCGGCCATTGAAGGCGAGCAGATCCCGCTGCGCGATACCTCGTTCGTCTACACACGCCGCGAACCGCTGGGCGTGGTGGCTGGCATCGGCGCCTGGAACTACCCGATTCAGATCGCGCTGTGGAAGTCCGCGCCGGCCCTGGCGGCGGGCAATGCGATGATTTTCAAACCGAGTGAAGTCACGTCGCTGACGGCGCTGAAGCTGGCGGAAATCTACACCGAAGCCGGCCTGCCGGACGGCGTGTTCAACGTGGTGACTGGCAGCGGCGCGGAGGTGGGGCAGTACCTGACCGACCATCCGGGCATTGCCAAAGTCTCTTTCACCGGCGGGGTGAAAACCGGCAAGAAGGTGATGGCCAACGCGTCGGGTTCGACGCTGAAGGAAGTCACCATGGAACTGGGCGGCAAGTCGCCGCTGATTATCTTCGACGACGCCGATCTGGATCGCGCCGCCGATATCGCCATGATGGCCAACTTCTACAGTTCCGGCCAGGTGTGCACCAACGGCACCCGCGTCTTCGTGCCGGCGGCGCTGCAGGCGCAGTTTGAGGCGAAAATTCTCGAGCGCGTGAAACGCATTCGCCTCGGCGATCCGACCGATCCGCAAACCAACTTCGGGCCGCTGGTCAGCTTCGCGCACATGGAATCGGTGCTGCGCTTTATCGAGAGCGGCAAAAACAGCGGCGCGCGCCTGCTGTGCGGCGGCGAACGCGTCACCCACGGCGAATTCGGCAAGGGCGCTTATGTGGCGCCGACGGTATTCAGCGACTGCCGCGACGACATGGAAATCGTGCGCGAAGAGATCTTCGGACCGGTGATGAGCATCCTCAGCTACCAGAGCGAAGAGGAAGTGGTGCGCCGCGCCAACGACACTACCTTCGGCCTGGCCGCGGGCGTGGTGACCCACGATCTGGCCCGCGCGCACCGCGTGATCCACCAGCTGGAAGCCGGCATTTGCTGGATCAACACCTGGGGCGAGTCGGCGGCGGAAATGCCGGTCGGCGGCTATAAGCAGTCCGGCGTCGGCCGCGAAAACGGCCTGACCACGCTGGAGCACTACACCCAGATCAAATCGGTGCAGGTCGAGCTGGGCGAATACGCCTCGGTATTTTAACTATCCCCGTCGTCTTTCAAGCTACAGCGTTGTTGGCTGCGAGCGCAGACCCCAGTCACTTACTTGAGTAAGCTCCTGGGGCTCTGCGCCCTTGCCGCCTGGCTGTAACTCGAAATCCATAGGGGATATATCTTTTTTGCATCCAAAACTGCCTCGATATATTCAGCATGCGGAATTCAAGCCATTCGCATCATTCAGGCATATGAATATTTAGGAGATAATGAATGGAATTTGACTACATCATTATCGGTGCCGGTTCCGCCGGCAACGTGTTAGCCACCCGATTGACCGAAGACGCCGACGTCAGCGTCCTGCTGCTGGAAGCCGGCGGCCCGGATTACCGGATGGATTTCCGTACCCAGATGCCGGCCGCGCTGGCGTTTCCGCTGCAGGGCCGCCGCTATAACTGGGCGTATGAAACCGATCCTGAACCGCACATGAACAACCGCCGGATGGAATGCGGCCGCGGCAAAGGACTGGGCGGTTCATCCCTGATCAACGGCATGTGTTACATTCGCGGTAACGCGATGGATTTCGACAACTGGGCCAAGGCGCCGGGTCTGGAAGACTGGACCTATCTGGACTGTCTGCCGTATTTCCGCAAGGCGGAAACGCGCGATATCGGCCCGAACGATTACCACGGCGGCGATGGCCCGGTAAGCGTCACCACGCCGAAGGCCGGTAACAACGAACTGTTCCACGCCATGGTGGAAGCCGGCGTACAGGCGGGCTATCCGCGCACCGACGATCTGAACGGTTACCAGCAGGAAGGATTCGGCCCGATGGACCGCACCGTGACGCCGAAAGGGCGCCGCGCCAGCACCGCCCGCGGTTATCTGGATCAGGCGCGTTCACGGCCAAACCTGAAGATCGTCACCCATGCGCTGACCGACCACATCGTGTTCGAGGGCAAGCGCGCAGTGGGCGTCAATTATCTGCAGGGCGACAGCAATCAGCTGACCCATGCCAAAGCGCGCCGCGAAGTGCTGCTGTGCGCCGGCGCCATCGCCTCGCCGCAAATTCTGCAGCGTTCGGGCGTCGGCCCGGCGGCGCTGCTGAAAAGTCTGGACATCAACGTGGTGCACGATCTGCCGGGGGTGGGGGAAAACCTGCAGGATCACCTGGAGATGTACCTGCAGTACGCCTGCAAGAAACCGGTGTCGCTGTACCCGGCGTTGCAATGGTTTAACCAGCCGAAGATCGGCGCGGAGTGGCTGTTCAACGGCACCGGCATCGGCGCCAGCAACCAGTTCGAGGCCGGCGGTTTCATTCGCAGCCGCGCAGAGTTCGCCTGGCCGAACATTCAGTATCACTTCCTGCCGGTGGCGATTAACTACAACGGCAGCAACGCGGTGAAAGAGCACGGCTTCCAGGCGCACGTCGGTTCGATGCGTTCGCCGAGCCGCGGTCGGGTGCAGGTGAAATCGAAAGATCCGCGCCAGCATCCGAGCATTCTGTTCAACTACATGGCGACCGAACAGGATTGGCAGGAGTTCCGCGACGCTATCCGCATCACGCGCGAAATCATGGCGCAGCCGGCCTTGGACGAATACCGCGGCCGCGAGATTAGCCCAGGGCCGGAGGTGCAGACCGACGAGCAGTTGGACGCCTTCGTGCGCGAGCACGCCGAAACCGCCTTCCACCCCTCCTGCTCGTGCAAGATGGGCGAAGACGAAATGGCGGTGGTCGACGGCCAGGGCCGGGTGCACGGCATGGAAGGATTGCGGGTGGTGGATGCGTCAATCATGCCGCTGATCATCACCGGCAACCTGAACGCCACCACCATCATGATCGCCGAGAAGATCGCCGATCGCATTCGCCAGCGCACGCCGCTGCCGCGCAGCACCGCCGACTACTACGTCGCCGGCGATGCGCCGGTACGCAAGCAGTAACCGACACGCCCTCTCGCCGTTGAGGGGGAGGGCCGCCGTAGCAAGCAACCCCTCTCCATATGCTCTTCCCCAAGGCGAGGGGGCAACTCTCTTTTATCCCTTATCCCATCATGCCGCCGGCAGCGAGATCGCCTGATCGAAACTGGTGGGCGTCGCCATGCGCCACATGCGGGCGTAGAACTCGCTTTTGATCTCCGGCTGCAGCAGCGCGCCGGGCTCCAGGTAGTAATAGATATCGGCGTACACCTTGATCTCGGTCGGCGTGATGCGGCGCAGCATATGGTGCGAGGTCAGCTGCTCCGGGCGGCTGACGCCGGCCGCCGCCAGCATGTCCGCCAGCGCTTTCACCGTATTTTGATGGAAGTGATAGACGCGCTCCGCCTTGTTCGGCACCACCAACGCCTTTTGCCGCAGCGGATCTTGCGTCGCGACGCCGGTCGGGCAGTGGTTGGTGTGGCAGCTTTGCGACTGGATGCAGCCGACGGCGAACATAAAGCCGCGCGCCGAGTTCACCCAGTCGGCGCCGAGCACCAGTACGCTGGCGATGTCAAAAGCGCTGATGATCTTGCCGCTGGCGCCAATCTTGATTTGGTCGCGCAGGCCGCAGCCCACCAGCGTGTTATGCACGAACAGCAGCCCTTCGCGCAGCGGCATGCCCATATAGTTGGAGAGTTCGAGCGGCGCGGCGCCGGTGCCGCCTTCCTTGCCGTCCACCACGATAAAGTCCGGCAGAATGCGGGTGTGCAGCATCGCCTTGACGATGGCGACGAACTCCCACGGGTGGCCGATGCACAGCTTGAAACCGACCGGCTTGCCGCCTGACAGCTCGCGCAGCTGCTGGATGAAA
>NZ_JVEL01000398.1:0-1794 GCF_001076875.1 Serratia sp. 506_PEND | reverse complement strand
GGCTTTGTTGAATAAATCAGAGTCAGGCGACAGGATAGCTCCCGCCGGTACACCCGTTATGCGATCCGGATGCTGTCCGGCATCCCCAACAGCGTCATCCGGTTCAGCGCTTTGACCATCGCCATTGCTTCACCCACCTGCGCGTCATAGTCCCGCAGGCTCAGATGAGCACCCAAGAGCGTTTTGAACCGGAACATGGCCGTTTCTGCCACTGAACGCCTGTGATAACCCACTTTCTTTTTCCAGACGTCATTGCTGCCGCTCAGATGCTGATTTGCCACGGCGTGGTTACGTTCATGGTACTTGTCGGGCCAGTATTGCGCACCACTTCGTGGCGGAATGAGCGGCCTGATTTTTTTCCTCAGCAAAGCATCATGGCAGTAACGGGTATCGTAGGCGCCGTCTGCTGAGGCTTCCCTGATTTTCCGGTGGGTCTGGTTAATCAGCACCGGCAGTGCCTGTGCATCTGTCGTTCCGCTGAGCGATAAATCGGCACAGATAATCTCGTGCGTCGCACTGTCTGCGGCCAGATGGAGCTTGCGCCACACTCTGCGTTTGTCGGCCCCATGCTGCCTGACTTTCCATTCACCTTCACCGAAAACCTTCAGGCCTGTACTGTCGATGACCAGGTGCGCGATTTCACCCCGGGTTGGCGTCTTTATGTTGATGTTGACGGTCTTTGACCGCCTGCTGACCAGAGAGTAATCCGGGCAGCACAGCGGCAGAGCCATCAGCTTAAAAATCGAGTCAACGAAGCCCTGTAATGCCCGGAGCGACAGGTTGAACACGCGCTTCATCATCAGAACCGTGATGACAGCCATATCGGTGTAGTGAAGCGGACGGCCACGCCCTTCGGGCTGTGTACTGTCAGTCCATGCTGCAATGGCTGACTCATCAAGCCACACAGTGAGTGAACCGCGCTGCCTGAGTGCGTTGTTGTAGGCGGACCAGTTAGTGATTTTAAACTTTTGCTTTGCCATGGGGATCCAATGCTGAAACGACTGTATCGATCAGATCCGCTAATCACCTAAAAGTTCGATTTATTCAACAAAGCCATATTACTCTTGAAAGTAGAAATAAAGGAGCATCTATATCAACTATTGAACTTGTGGCTGGTAGTTTACTATCTTTTGAACGATACTTATTTTACGCAAAAATAAATATTAGAGATCGTATTACAAATTTTTCATTTCTATCTAATGCAGAATTAGATGCACTTTATAATTACATATCCAAAAGGCACAAAAGGCTGAAAGTTGTAAATATACGAAGGTTGCCAGAAGTTGCGGATAGAACTCGACACTTTAGAATTACGACCATTGTTAACTATCTGAAATGGTATATATCAGAGGTTATACCATTTATGTCAGATGAGCAGATTCTTAAAACTGATTTGTTCATCAAAAGAATTGAAAGTAGAAAGCCACGAATAAAACAATCATACTACTCAGATACTGAAAATAAAGCTCTGGATGAGAAACAGCAGAATGAACTAAAGAAGATTATCGATATTGGAAGTTTGAATAACCCTTTTAAACCTGAAGTGCAATTGAGAAATTATTTACTTATACATATTCTTCTTGAGCTTGGCATAAGATGCGGGGAAATATTAAACATCCAAATTAAAGATATCAATTTTGATAAAAGCATCCTTTCCATTATTAGAAGGCCAGATGAGATAAAAGATCCAAGAAAAAAACAGCCATTAGTGAAAACTAATGAAAGAACATTACCTCTTTCCCCACATTTAGTTTCTAAAATCAAAGAGTATATATTTGATTATAGGAAGCAAAC
>NZ_JVEL01000397.1:0-2881 GCF_001076875.1 Serratia sp. 506_PEND | reverse complement strand
GGCATTTGCCAGAATATTCATCGCCAGACAAGAAGGGCGAGTTAGAAAGTATTGGTCTCTGCTTGTTGTGATTTCGTTTATTTTTATATGACGAGTTCATTAATGGGCGGGCCGCTGCAGACTTGCCGTTATCGACGTGTTTATTGTCGGTATTTTTGGGTTTTGGCAGTTAACCAACCAGCAAGATGCTAAAGAATCAGGGCTGCGCATATATAAGCGCGAGCAGATTTCCTGTTGCTCTTTTTCTTGATTGGAATATGCATTTTTTCTTATAAGGAATATAGGTTCTATGAAACTTAACAAAATCATGATGGCTGCAGTGATTGCATTTGGCGCAAGTTCTTTTGCACAGGCAGCCGATCAGGGACACGGTAAAGTGACCTTCACGGGTTCTATTATTGATGCGCCATGCTCTATTGCACCCGAGTCTATCGATCAGACCGTAGATCTGGGCCAGGTTTCTAACGTGGCGTTGAAAAACGGCGGCAAATCCAACCCGCGTCCATTTGAAATCAAGCTGGAGCAGTGTGATACCACTACGCTGAAAACCGTTAAAACCACCTTCAGCGGCATTGCATCGTCAACCAACAAGGATCTGTTGGGTATCGCGGGGACCGCCAGCGGCGCCGGCGTAGCAATCACTTATGGCGGCCAGCCGATCAAACTGGGTCAGGCGACTGCGGCACAGACGCTGAATACTGGCAACAACAGCCTGAACTTCGCCGCTTACCTGCAGGGTGAAGGCGCTTCCGCAGCCATCGTTCCGGGCGACTTCACCGCCGTAGCCGACTTCACTCTGGCTTATCAGTAAGTGAGACAGCAGGCTTAATCAACCAGGCATGGGGTACGCCGCATGCCTGGTGACTCTCTGTGTCAAAGGAATGTCGCGATGTTTTTTTCAAGGAATCGAGCGGGTGCCGTTCTTTTGGCGTCGTTGGCGTTTGCGCCCGGCAGTGCAATTTCCGCCGCACAGGGGTGGGGCAAAGTCAGTATGCACGGCGCCATTATCGACACTGCCTGCGCCATTGCCGCCGGCAGCCGCGATCAGACTATCGATATGGACACGCTTCCTATCGGACAGATCATTCGTGACGGCCAGGGGATGACTAAACCTTTCAGTATTGAATTGGTTAATTGCATTTTGGAACGTCCGGAAAACAAGCCTGATTGGAAATTCTTTCAGGTCACGTTTGACGGTTTGGCGGAAGGCGTTTTGTTTGGCGTACAGGGTGATGCGCGCGGCATCGCATTGAAGATAAAAGACAGCCGCGGCAGGCCGGTTATTCCAGGGGAACCGTTGCCGATGGAGGGAATAATACCGGGGAGCCGAGTGCTGAATTATTCCATGACGTTAATGCCGAATCACCAGCCGTTGAAGGTGGGAGCGTATTTTTCCACAGTGCGTTTTAAGCTGGATTATTTTTGATTTTTTCTCGTACTGACGGTTAATTCGTTATTGAAAGGACTTTATTATGCTTTCACCGGCAGGGAAGTTATTTCGTCTTCAGGCCTTGGGGCTCTGTGTCGCCCTTTCTCTGGGAAATCCGATCGCGTTGGTTTATGCCGCCGACGTTATTCAATTCAATACTGACGTCTTGGACATTAACGATCGTAAAAATATCGATCTGAGCCAATTTACGCGCAGCGGCTACATCATGCCGGGCGTTTATACCATGGTGGTGCACGTCAATAAGAACGACCTGCCGGAACAGCCGGTGACGTTTATGGCGCCCGAGAACGATCCTAAAGGCAGCGAAGCCTGTCTTTCGCCGGAGTTGGTCAACCAACTGGGGCTGAAAGAAAAACTGTTGAGCACGCTGAACTGGACGCACGGCGGCCGTTGCCTTGACGCCTCCAGCCTGGCTGGGATGGAAGCCCGCGGCGATCTTGCCAGCTCCTCGCTGTACCTCAATATTCCTCAGGCCTATCTGGAATACAGCTCGGAAAACTGGGACCCGCCTTCGCGCTGGGATGACGGTATTCCCGGGTTGCTGTTTGACTATAACGTCAATGCTCAAACGCAAAAACATCAGAAAGGCGGCAGCAGTTACAGCCTGAGCGGCAACGGCACCGGCGGCGCCAATCTGGGTGCCTGGCGTCTACGCGCCGATTGGCAGGCTAATCTCAACCATCAGACCGGTTCTTCTCAGTCGACCGACAAACAGTTCGACTGGAGCCGCTATTACGCCTATCGGGCTATTCCGGCGCTGCGCTCGCGGCTGACGATGGGGGAGGATTATCTGAACTCCGACATTTTCGACAGCCTGCGTTTTACCGGCGTCAGTCTGCGATCCGACGACAGCATGCTGCCGCCCAACCTGCGCGGCTATGCGCCGGAAGTGACGGGCGTGGCGAAAACCAACGCCAAGGTGGTGGTCAGCCAACAGGGGCGCGTGCTGTATGAGACGCAGGTGGCGGCGGGGCCATTCCGCATTCAGGACATCAACGACGCGGTTTCCGGCGAGCTGGACGTACGCGTCGAAGAGCAAGACGGCAGCGTGCAGGAGTTCAAGATGAACACCGCCAACATCCCTTATCTGACGCGACCGGGTACGGTGCGTTACAAGCTGGCGACGGGCAAGCCGTCGGAATGGGGGCATCACCTGCGCGGGCCGATGTTCGGCACCGGTGAGTTCTCCTGGGGCATCAGCAACGGCTGGTCGCTGTACGGCGGGGGCATCGCCGGCGGTGATTACAACGCGCTGTCGCTGGGGATCGGGCGCGATCTGATGGCGCTGGGGGCGTTGTCATTCGATGCCACGCAGTCGCGTGCGCGCTTGCCGCAGGAGGGTGCTCTGACCGGCGGTTCGTACCGGTTGAGCTATTCGAAGAACTTCGACCAGTACGACAGCCAGATCACCTTCGCCGGCTACCGCTTCTC
>NZ_JVEL01000396.1:0-1353 GCF_001076875.1 Serratia sp. 506_PEND | reverse complement strand
CCGGCTTGCCGCCCAGGTCTTCGACGTCAGCCCCCTCACGATAGGGATAGCGATACTCTGCAACATCGCGGGACAGCGTATCCCGCGCATCAAGGCAGTCAAAGGCAATGCCCCGGAATGAGGCGTCAAGGAGATCATCTTTCCAGGCCATGGTCAGTTCCTCAACCCGTCGCGCTGGGTGCGGTCGTCGAGCGCGGCGTGGACTTCCTGACCATCGAGATAAACATGCAAGTCAAGGCGCTGCGGGTTCAGCCCCAAGGCATCGCTGGGCATCACGGCATTCGGGGTTTTCTGCTTGTCGACAAAAAGATTATCGCTAAATTTTTGCCCCAGCCAACCGCCACCCAAATACCCCAAAAGCGCCCCCAGCGCACCACCGACAACCGTACCTGGACCTGGCAATACTGCCGATCCAAACCCAGCGCCGAATTCCGCTCCGCCCTCCGTGGTTACCGTTCGCGTGGCGATAGTGGTGTCCTGCTTGTCTTTTTGCTCAGGCGTAAGCGACTTATCGTTATGCGTCTCATAGGCGTCATAGGCCCCTGTGGCTAGCGATAATACAGGTCCGAAAAGGCGGCCCATAAAATGTCCGGCCCCCTTGACAGCACCCACAGCCTCGCCGCCGATGGATTCTGCACCCTCGACGACATCTTCGGCGACGGCCCCCGCCTTGCCCCGAAGGCGCGTCCATGAGCCTTTAAGCGACTGGTAGGCTTTTTTTGTTACACCAGTGCCGAGCATGGTATCGAGAACTATACCCGCACCACCAACGGCTGAAACGGTCCCCAAAGCAACGCCCAACCCCACAAGCCCCTTGGTAACATTGGGCAGAACTTCATCTAATTTGGTGAATTCATCTGCCACCTCGCCCTCGAGCTTAGCCAGGGGAGTCATAATGTCATTTTGGTCAAGGATTTCCAGGCTGCCTGCGCGTTTTTTCTTGAACTCAGTCTCGTTTTGAATACCCTTCATATCCTTATCGGTCGCCAGTTCACCGGGTTTGCCGTAATACTCCTGGTCAAGTGCGCCCTGTAGCGCCTTGACTTTATCGTAATGCTGTTCGTAGGCAATAAAGGACATACGGGCTTGCTGGTTGCGAAAGAACTTACCGTAATACACACCACGGACAGCCTGTATTTGACGTTCAAGACGATCCCGTTTGGTGGGGTCAGTCGTTTTGTTTAATTGACGATTTAACGACTGGTATTGCTTGTCATTATCGATGGCCTTATTAACAATGGTTCTGGCCGCTTCCAATGGGTCAACGCCTTGCCCCATCTGTTTGATAATGGACTCATGCCAGCTTATCTTTTTTCCGCCGATCTTAATGCGCCCAGCAGCGCTATCCAGGTT
>NZ_JVEL01000395.1:0-2703 GCF_001076875.1 Serratia sp. 506_PEND | reverse complement strand
TTTTGAAACTGCGGGATGAACTCTACGTTCGATTTCTTCTCGTTTTGCATGCACGTGCTCTTCGCTTAGCGATTCGGCTAATCATAATTGCCATCACCGATTTTGCAATTAACAACCGCGAACCACCCAGATAAAACAGCATCGGCCCGCAATCAGGCCGATGAAATTAACGGCGCCGGAGCGCCGGAAAAAAGGGGGACGTTAATCCAACTGCAGTTGAGGAACCACTTCCTTCACCTGTGCCAGATAATCGCTGCGGTCTTTGCCGCCCAGCCCTTCGGAACGCGGCAGTTTGGCCGTCAGCGGGTTCACCGCCTGTTGGCCGGTCCACAGTTCAAAGTGCAGGTGTGGCCCGGTGGAACGGCCGGTGTTGCCGGAGAGCGCAATACGATCGCCGCGTTTCACCTTCTGGCCTGGTTTCACCAGCAGTTTTTTCAGGTGCATATAGCGCGTGGTGTACTGACGACCGTGGCGGATCGCCACATAGTTGCCCGCTGCGCCGCTGCGCTTGGCGATCACCACTTCACCGTCGCCGACCGCCAGCACCGGCGTGCCGACCGGCATGGCGAAATCGACGCCCTTGTGCGGCGCCACGCGGCCGGTCACCGGGTNTCACGCGGCGCGGGTTGAAGTTGGAGGAGATGCGGAACTGCTTCATGGTCGGGAAACGCATGAAGCCGCGCGCCAGGCCAGAGCCCTGGCGATCGTAGAATTTGCCGTCTTCGGCGCGGATCGCATAGTAATCCTTGCCGCCGGTGCGCAGACGCACGCCCAACAGCTGGCTTTGCGATTTCTTACCGTCGAAATGCTCACGCGACATCAGCACGGAGAACTGGTCGCCTTTGCGCAGCTTGCGGAAATCGAGCTGCCACTGCAACGCCTTGATCACCGCATTGATTTCGTTACGGCTCAGCCCGGCGTCGCCGGCGCTGCTGACGAAGCTGCCGTTGACCCGGCCGCTGATCACGTTGTTGCGCCATTCGCCCTGCTGCGCCTCTTTAGACTCTTTGAAGCTATTGCCGACGCGGTCATAGGTGCGGGTTTCGCGGCGCGAAACTTCCCAGGTCAACTGCTGCAGATCGCCCGCATCGTTCACGGTCCACGACAGCTGTTGGCCGATCTTCAGATTACGCAGATCGCGGTTTTGCGATGCCAGCAAGGTGACATCCGACATATCGATGCCGTACTGCGTCAGAATGCTGCCAAGGGTGTCACCGGTGGAAACCACATATTCATGCACGCCGTCGTCGCCGGCATCTTTCTGATCCAGCTCATCCTGCGGGATTTCGTCATCGGGGGTGGGTTGGTCGGCATCTATCGGTTCACTGGCTTCGGGGAGCAATGACCGCATCTGGCTGGATTCTAACTCGACGCTCTTGGCGATGGGATTGTGTTCTGGGTGGTAAACAAAAGGCCGCCAAACAGCGACGGCCAATGTGACGACTGTCAGCGACCCCAGCATGACGCGGTGGGGCCGTGGCAGGTTGTTATACGCCAGAGCGATAGTTCGGACTATCTGCTGCACTCGATATTATCCTCATAAGCTTTACTTCAGGCAGCTCACGTACTGGTTTGACAGCTGAGCCAGGAATTTCCCGTAGCTGTCCTTCCCCAGCGCGATGCCGGTGCCCAGCGGGTCCAGCGTTCCGGAACGCACTTTGGTACCCTTGGCGACGGCATTGATTACGGCCGGCCTGAATTGTGGCTCAGCAAAAACGCATACCGCTTTCTGCTCAACCAACTGTGTTCGAATTTGGTGTAGGCGCTGTGCTCCAGGCTGAATTTCGGGATTGACGGTGAAATGGCCCAGCGGACTCAAACCGTAGTGTTTCTCAAAGTAGCCGTAAGCATCATGAAAAACAAAATAACCCTTACCTTGCACAGGCGTAAGCATGTTACCAACATTTTTGTCAGTTTGCGTCAGCAGATTCTCGAACTGGCGCAGGTTTGCGTCTAATTTGTCCTTATTTTGCGGCATAAGTTCCAACAATCTGTCGTGAATCGCGATCGCGGTCACTTTTGCTATCTCCGGCGACAGCCAAACGTGCATATTGTACTCGCCGTGATGATGCCCATGATCGTCATCGGCATGGTTATGCGCTTCGCCTGCATGATCATGATCGTCGTCCTCTTCGCCTTTCATCAGCAACGGCTTCACCGCCGGCAGTTCGCTGACAGCCAGCTTTCGGGTCGCCGAGATAGGCACCAGCGCCTTGTTCAGGAACGCTTCCATGTCCGGCCCGACCCACAACACCAGATCAGCGGAACGCAAGCGTTGGATATCCGAAGGACGCAACGCAAAATCGTGCGGCGAAGCGCCGTCCGGCAGCAACACTTCGGTCGGCGTCACGCCGTCGGCGATGGCCGAAGCGATAAAGCCTAATGGGCGAATCGAGGTCACCACCGCAGCGGAAGCGCTGCTCAGCGGGCCGGCCATCAACAGTGCGCTGGCCAACAGCGTACGCTGCAGCCATTTATTTTTCTTTGCCATCATCAGTAATCCCATCGTTTTCATCAACAAGGCGTGATATTATAACATTCGCTTCGTTCTGCAACCTGTAATCTCGAGATGTCTACACTGATAACGCTAAAAAATATCTCCGTCGCCTTCGGCAGCCGCAAGGTGCTGTCGAACATTTCCCTCAGCCTGCAACCCGGCCGTATTCTCACGCTGCTTGGCCCGAACGGCGCGGGCAAATCCAC
>NZ_JVEL01000394.1:0-6832 GCF_001076875.1 Serratia sp. 506_PEND | reverse complement strand
GGTACTATCGGCCACGTTGACCACGGTAAAACTACCCTGACTGCAGCGATCACTACCGTACTGGCTAAAACCTACGGCGGTTCTGCACGTGCTTTCGACCAGATCGATAACGCGCCAGAAGAAAAAGCTCGTGGTATCACCATCAACACCTCTCACGTTGAGTATGACACCCCGACTCGCCACTACGCGCACGTTGACTGCCCAGGGCACGCCGACTACGTGAAAAACATGATCACCGGTGCTGCTCAGATGGACGGCGCGATCCTGGTAGTAGCTGCGACTGACGGCCCAATGCCTCAGACTCGTGAGCACATCCTGCTGGGTCGTCAGGTTGGCGTTCCTTTCATCATCGTATTCATGAACAAATGCGACATGGTTGATGATGAAGAGCTGCTGGAACTGGTAGAAATGGAAGTTCGCGAACTGCTGTCCGCTTACGACTTCCCTGGCGACGACCTGCCGGTAATCCGCGGTTCCGCGCTGAAAGCGCTGGAAGGCGAAGCTGAGTGGGAAGCGAAAATCATCGAACTGGCCGAAGCCCTGGACAGCTACATCCCAGAGCCAGAGCGTGCTATCGACAAGCCGTTCCTGCTGCCAATCGAAGACGTATTCTCCATCTCCGGTCGTGGTACCGTTGTTACCGGTCGTGTTGAGCGCGGTATCATCAAAGTTGGCGAAGAAGTTGAAATCGTTGGTATCAAAGACACCGTTAAGTCTACCTGTACTGGCGTTGAAATGTTCCGCAAACTGCTGGACGAAGGCCGTGCTGGTGAGAACGTAGGTGTTCTGCTGCGTGGTATCAAACGTGAAGAAATCGAACGTGGTCAGGTACTGGCTAAGCCAGGCTCCATCAAGCCGCACACCCAGTTCGAATCTGAAGTGTACATCCTGAGCAAAGATGAAGGTGGTCGTCACACGCCATTCTTCAAAGGCTACCGTCCACAGTTCTACTTCCGTACCACTGACGTGACCGGTACCATCGAACTGCCAGAAGGCGTAGAGATGGTAATGCCAGGCGACAACGTGAACATGGTTGTAACCCTGATTCACCCAATCGCGATGGACGACGGTCTGCGTTTCGCAATCCGTGAAGGCGGCCGTACTGTAGGCGCTGGTGTTGTTGCCAAAGTTATCGCTTAATCGCTGATAAAGTTTGACGCGACACGCGGTAAAAGGGCATCATTTGATGCCCTTTTTCTACGCTGTGAACTAGAACCTATCTCATCAGCGATTTTGCAGTCATAATCATTGGTGAGATGGGCTCTTAAACCGTATTGACTGAAATACGTCATGGCGTAAAACACCGGGATATCGCTAATGCGCTATCCGATCGGTTTGGTTTGCCTCGCAATGCGAGGCAAAGTTGTTTGTTATGAATCATCATTGTGACAGGTTGGTTTATGAGTGCGAATACCGAGGCTCAAGGGAGCGGACGCGGCCTGGAAGCGGCAAAGTGGCTGATCGTCGCCGTTCTGTTGGTTGTGGCTATTGTCGGTAACTATTACTACCGTGATTTAAGCCTGCCATTGCGCGCGCTGGCAGTTGTGCTGATCATCGCCGTTGCAGGTGCAGTGGCTCTGATGACCACCAAAGGCAAAGCCACCGTTGCGTTTGCCCGTGAAGCGCGTACCGAAGTACGTAAAGTGATTTGGCCAACTCGTCAGGAAACGCTGCACACCACGTTGATCGTTGCCGCGGTAACCGCCGTGATGTCACTGATTCTGTGGGGGCTGGATGGTATTCTGGTCCGTCTGGTGTCGTTTATTACTGGCCTGAGGTTCTAAAATGTCTGAAGCTCCAAAAAAACGTTGGTACGTCGTTCAGGCGTTTTCCGGTTTTGAAGGTCGCGTAGCACAATCGCTGCGTGAACACATCAAACTGCACGATATGGAAGAGCTGTTCGGCGAAGTGATGGTGCCTACGGAAGAAGTGGTTGAAATCCGTGGCGGCCAGCGTCGCAAGAGCGAGCGTAAGTTCTTCCCTGGCTATGTGCTGGTGCAGATGGTGATGAATGACGCCAGCTGGCACCTGGTGCGCAGCGTACCGCGCGTCATGGGGTTCATCGGCGGTACGTCTGACCGTCCAGCGCCGATCAGCGATAAAGAAGTTGATGCGATCATGAACCGTCTGCAGCAGGTCGGTGACAAGCCGCGTCCGAAAACGCTGTTCGAGCCGGGCGAGCTGGTGCGCGTCAACGACGGCCCGTTTGCCGATTTCAATGGCGTGGTCGAAGAAGTCGATTACGAGAAGAGCCGCCTGAAAGTTTCCGTTTCCATCTTCGGTCGTGCAACGCCGGTGGAACTGGACTTCAGCCAGGTTGAAAAAGGCTGATCGAATAATCAGCAGTAAGCGGCCTGTTGCCGCTTGTCAAAGGCGTGAAATTGAACTACAATTTCGCGCCTTTTGTTTTTAGATGCCTTGCCTGATTTTTGTCCGGCGAGGTTAAACACGGGGAGCCTCTCACGAGGCGATACTACCCAAACCGAGGAAATTTAAATGGCTAAGAAAGTACAAGCCTACGTCAAGCTGCAAGTTGCAGCTGGTATGGCTAACCCGAGCCCACCAGTGGGTCCAGCTCTGGGTCAGCAGGGCGTTAACATCATGGAATTCTGTAAGGCGTTCAATGCTAAGACTGACAGCATTGAAAAAGGTCTGCCGATTCCGGTTGTTATCACCGTTTATTCTGATCGCTCCTTCACTTTCGTTACCAAAACCCCGCCAGCAGCAGTTCTGCTGAAAAAAGCGGCTGGTATCAAGTCTGGTTCCGGTAAGCCGAACAAAGACAAAGTAGGTAAAGTGACCCGTGCTCAGGTACGTGAAATCGCAGAAACCAAAGCTGCGGACATGACTGGTTCTGACGTTGAAGCGATGACTCGCTCCATCGAAGGTACCGCTCGTTCCATGGGCCTGGTAGTGGAGGATTAAGAGATGGCTAAGCTGACCAAGCGCATGCGCGTGATCCGTGACAAAGTTGATGCTACTAAACAGTATGACATCACTGAAGCTGTTGCTCTGCTGAAAGAGCTGGCCACCGCTAAATTCGTAGAAAGCGTTGACGTTGCCGTTAACCTCGGCATCGACGCTCGTAAATCTGACCAAAACGTTCGTGGCGCTACCGTTCTGCCACACGGCACCGGTCGTTCCGTTCGCGTTGCCGTATTTGCCCAAGGCGCTAACGCTGAAGCTGCGAAAGCTGCAGGCGCAGAGCTGGTAGGTATGGACGATCTGGCTGAGCAGATCAAGAAAGGCGAAATGAACTTCGACGTTGTTATTGCTTCCCCGGATGCAATGCGCGTTGTTGGTCAACTGGGCCAGATCCTGGGTCCACGCGGCCTGATGCCAAACCCGAAAGTGGGTACCGTTACTCCGAACGTTGCTGAAGCAGTGAAAAACGCTAAAGCAGGTCAGGTTCGCTACCGTAACGACAAAAACGGCATCATCCATACCACTATCGGTAAGGTTGATTTCGACGCAGACAAACTGAAAGAAAACCTGGAAGCCCTGCTGGTTGCGCTGAAAAAAGCAAAACCTTCTCAGGCGAAAGGCATGTACATCAAGAAAGTTAGCCTCTCCACCACCATGGGTGCTGGCGTTGCTATCGATCAGAGCGGTCTGTCTGCCGCAGCGAACTAATCGCACTTGCGATTATCGCTTTGACTTGGGGCCGAGATTTGTCTAGAATCTTATGCCCCAAGGTTTTGCTATTGGCTATGCCGTAGGCAAAACAAAGATTTTTCGGTTGGAGCCTGGCCTATCCAGGCCTCCGTCCAAGACCGCAGGTGTATCGCAAGATACTTAATCCTTCCTGCGTAGACGGTGACAGAGCCTAAGAAAATTTTTCTTTTTTATAAAAGAATGTCTTTGCTGGATTCTGCTCACCGTGTTAAGCCGCTCGGCGTGGCGTTTTACAAAGCGCCGAGTGAAGTGAGTTCCGGGGGATTTTCCCCGGCTAATCCAGGAGCAAAAAGCTAATGGCATTAAATCTTCAAGACAAACAAGCGATTGTTGCTGAAGTCAGCGAAGTAGCCAAAGGCGCGCTGTCTGCGGTTGTTGCGGATTCCCGCGGCGTTACCGTAGATAAAATGACTGAACTGCGTAAAGCAGGTCGTGAAGCTGGCGTTTACATGCGTGTTGTTCGCAACACCCTGATGCGTCGCGTAGTTGAAGGCACTCCATTCGAATGCCTGAAAGACACGTTTGTCGGTCCAACCTTGATTGCATTCTCTCACGAACACCCGGGCGCTGCTGCTCGTCTGTTCAAAGAGTTCGCGAAAGCGAATGCAAAATTCGAGGTTAAAGCTGCGGCCTTTGAAGGTGAGCTGATCCCAGCGGCGCAAATCGACCGCCTGGCGACGCTGCCAACTTACGAAGAAGCGATCGCACGCCTGATGGCAACCATGAAAGAAGCCGCTGCCGGCAAACTGGTTCGCACTCTGGCTGCAGTACGCGATCAGAAAGAAGCGGCGTAAGCCACTCTTTCTTAGCCTTTGCTAACGTATTTAAACTATTTCTGAATTTTAGGAACAATTGTTATGTCTATCACTAAAGACCAAATCCTGGAAGCAGTTGCCGCTATGTCCGTAATGGACGTTGTTGAACTGGTTTCCGCTATGGAAGAAAAATTCGGCGTTTCTGCTGCTGCTGCTGTAGCTGTAGCTGCTGGCCCAGCTGAAGCTGCTGAAGAGAAAACTGAATTCGACGTTATCCTGAAAGCTGCAGGCGCTAACAAAGTTGCTGTTATCAAAGCAGTACGTGGCGCTACCGGCCTGGGTCTGAAAGAAGCTAAAGACCTGGTTGAATCTGCTCCAGCCGCTCTGAAAGAAGGCGTGAGCAAAGATGACGCAGAAGCTCTGAAAAAATCTCTGGAAGAAGCTGGCGCAGAAGTTGAAGTTAAATAAGCCAACCTTTCCGGTTGCAGCCTAGTCTTTTAGGCTGATGGCTGGTGACTTTTTAGTCACCAGCCTTTTTGCGCTGTAGGGCGCCAGTAGCGTTTCACACTGTTTGGCTGCTGGTTTCGCCTCCCAATGTTTGTTTCTATTGACGACTTAATATACCGCGGTCTTTGCACTACCAGGAGTTCTGGGGGAAGGCGCGATGAAATGGTTTAAGCGTGATAGCAAGAGACATTGCGGAAAGTGTTCCCGCTTTCCGGTCGACAAAACGGTGTTGCATGAACTGTCCCTAATCGGACGGACAGATTGGGTCACTGATCAGCGAGCTGAGGAACCCTATGGTTTACTCCTATACCGAGAAAAAACGTATTCGTAAGGATTTTGGTAAACGTCCACAAGTGCTGGACATACCATATCTCCTTTCTATCCAGCTTGACTCGTTCCAGAAGTTTATCGAGCAAGATCCAGAAGGGCAGTACGGCCTTGAAGCCGCATTCCGTTCTGTTTTCCCTATCCAGAGCTACAGTGGCAATTCGGAGCTGCAATACGTTAGCTACCGTCTTGGTGAGCCGGTCTTCGACGTCAAAGAGTGCCAGATCCGTGGTGTGACGTTCTCTGCACCGCTGCGCGTAAAACTGCGCCTGGTTATCTATGAGCGCGAAGCGCCTGAAGGTACGGTCAAAGACATCAAGGAACAAGAAGTCTACATGGGCGAAATTCCGCTCATGACCGAAAACGGCACCTTTGTGATCAACGGTACTGAGAGGGTTATCGTATCTCAGTTGCACCGTAGTCCTGGCGTATTCTTCGACAGCGATAAGGGTAAAACCCACTCCTCGGGTAAAGTGCTGTACAACGCACGCATCATCCCTTACCGCGGTTCATGGTTGGACTTCGAGTTCGATCCGAAAGACAACCTGTTCGTGCGTATTGACCGTCGCCGCAAATTGCCTGCGACCATCATTCTGCGCGCGCTGAACTACACCACTGAACAGATCCTCGACCTGTTCTTTGACAAGATCGTCTTCGAAATCCGCGACAACAAGCTGCAGATGGAGCTGGTGCCAGAGCGCCTGCGTGGTGAGACCGCTTCGTTCGATATCGAAGCCAACGGCAAGATCTACGTAGAGAAAGGCCGTCGCATCACCGCTCGTCATATCCGTCAGCTGGAAAAAGACGACATTCAGAGCATTGAAGTACCGGTAGAGTACATCGCGGGCAAAGTGGTCGCGAAAGACTATATCGATACCAATACCGGCGAACTGATCTGCGCAGCCAACATGGAGCTGTCGCTGGATCTGCTGGCCAAGCTGAGCCAGTCCGGCCACAAGCGCATCGAAACGCTGTTCACCAACGATCTGGACCACGGCGCGTACATCTCTGAAACGCTGCGTGTCGATCCGACCAACGATCGTCTGAGCTCGCTGGTAGAAATCTACCGCATGATGCGTCCTGGTGAGCCGCCAACGCGCGAAGCTGCTGAAAGCCTGTTCGAGAACCTGTTCTTCTCCGAAGACCGCTACGATCTGTCCGCGGTTGGCCGTATGAAGTTCAACCGTTCTCTGCTGCGCGACGAGATCGAAGGTTCGGGCATCCTGAGCAAAGACGACATCATCGAAGTGATGAAGAAGCTCATCGATATCCGTAACGGCAAGGGCGAAGTGGACGATATCGACCACTTGGGCAACCGCCGTATCCGCTCCGTTGGCGAAATGGCCGAGAACCAGTTCCGCGTAGGTCTGGTGCGTGTTGAGCGTGCGGTGAAAGAGCGTCTGTCTCTGGGCGATCTGGATACCCTGATGCCTCAGGACATGATCAACGCCAAGCCGATTTCGGCGGCGGTGAAAGAGTTCTTCGGCTCCAGCCAGCTGTCCCAGTTCATGGACCAGAACAACCCGCTGTCCGAGATCACGCACAAGCGTCGTATCTCCGCACTGGGC
>NZ_JVEL01000393.1:0-1525 GCF_001076875.1 Serratia sp. 506_PEND | reverse complement strand
TTTACACGCCGTCGCAGCGGTAAACCGGAACCCGACGGGCGGTCCCGGTAAGCGTGTCGAAGACGTCGCGTTCTGAGGTCGCAATTACCCTCCCTGCCCTGCGCAGCCGTAACACTTCCGCGGCGATACGCTGGCAACCAAACCAGAAGAGCGCATCCAGTGCGGTCACCTGTAGCCCACTTTCCAGCGCAGCCCTGAGCCGTTCTCGCGGTGCTTTCACTTCTTTTGCGATCTGCTGATAAGGTGCCGCACTCATTCCCGTTGGATCCTCCCGCCGGATACGGGTGACCAGGCGGTACTGAAACGCATCGGGTATCCATGCATCAATGAGCATCTCGCTCATCCCCTGCTGAACACTTTCATCGTGGGCTCTCCCCAGAGTATCGAGATTCATCATCAGCACCATTTTGCATTCTGGCGCGCTGGCCGCCTCCCATATCCAGCGCAGAATAGTTGGTGGTGAATTCTTACGTTCCTGCTGGCGCGCCTGTGAGTATTCACCCGTCCGCTGCCAGACCTCAGTGTGAAAGCGTAAAATTAAAGAACGGTAATCGGCCATCGTGTCGTGATGCGGTAAGACCAACGTAAAGCTGAATACCGCCAGTCCCGGGTAATGGTCAACGGCCTGCTGCAGGAAAGCGCGTATATTTGCGGCATCCACAGCGTTACCGGCAACAGCGCCGGTGCAATGGTCATTCATGGGAAATTATCTCTCAGGGTTAAATCCGGCAGGACGCCGGTTGTGCTGTATGCCTGGTGCGAATTCCCTCGCCGGACTTACCCGGGCAAAGTGTTGCAGCAGTAATTCATCTGCCAGTTGGCTTCTTCGATGCTGTAGATACCGGTCAGGCACCGGGGACAATGCTTCACGCCCTGATAATGGTTGCCGCACCACACGCAGTACCAGGAGAGCACCATCACCGTCGTTTCCAGCCCGTTGATGATACTGCGCAGCTTTCGGCGCCGGGCTTCGGCTTTCACTTCCGGGTCAAGATGGGCGCAGGCCATCAGCACATGCCGGGCGACGGTCTGCTGGTCATGTTCAAACCACGGGTCTTCATGCATACCGGCATGCAGTATCAGCCGGCAGCCACAGGACGCACAGCTCCATATCTGTCCTGGTGCACTCATGGCCTCCCCGGCTGTCACAAAATGCCCTTCGCGGTCATTTGCCAGGTAACACTTCAGCATGCGCATGCCGTCACCTCCGCTATCCGGCTATCAGCATCATTGAGCGCACAGCTGTGCTCCCCCGTCCGGCAGGTCATGCAGTAACGCTCGCCGTGGTAATCACTGCTGCAACCGTGACAGTGCCAGTCGGCGTAGAAAACCAGGGGACGGGCTTCCGGTACATACCATTGCAGTTGCCGGATATGGCGGGTCTCCCTCACCCCGGGGTTTACATACGGGCAGTGCTGCTGGCCGTTCTCCGTCAGCGCGTGGTGCCGGTGTTCAAACCATGGACGTTGGGTCTGGTATTCAGGATGGTACTGCAGTGCACTGCCGCACAGATGGCAGGTATAGC
>NZ_JVEL01000392.1:39750-50444 GCF_001076875.1 Serratia sp. 506_PEND | reverse complement strand
GGGCACTATCTACGCCACCAATATAACCCCATCGGTAAAATACGGCATCGGCGGCTATTCTGAAGCGGCGTTTGCCGACGTTCTGCGCTCGGGGATCCGGCAAGATGGGACGTATCTCTATCCGGCAATGCCCTACACCGCCTACACCCGTCTGAGTGATGACGAGATCCACGCGTTGTATACCTATTTCATGCATGGCGTTGCCCCGGTCGATGAGCCAGCCAAGCGCCAAACCGATCTGCCGTTTCCATTCAACATCCGCCTCTCCATGGCGGTGTGGAACAGGCTTTATTTGGATAATCGGCGTTTCACCCCGGATGTGACGAAAGGTGAGGCGTGGAACGAGGGGGCCGCGCTGGTGCAGGGGCCGGCTCACTGCGGAACCTGTCATACGCCGCGTAATGTGCTGATGGCGGAAGACAATTCGCGCTTCCTGATGGGGGCATCGTTGGGTTCTTGGTACGCGCCGAATATCACCGCCGATCGCCAGGAAGGGATCGGCGACTGGAGCGAGCAGGAGTTAGTGAACTATCTGAAAACCGGTCGGGCGGAAGGGCGCGCACAAGCTGCGGGGCCAATGGCTGAAGCCGTTGAGCACAGCTTCCAATACCTGACCGACCGGCAGCTGCAGGCGATTGCAACTTACCTGAAGACCGTGCCGTCACAGGGCGAGGGGCGCCAGGACAATGGTCTCAGTCAGGCGCACTACAACGTTGAGCACCATCTCCGCGGCATGAATTCGCCCAACGCCAACCACACGCTCAATAGCGGCGAGGCGCTCTACAGCGGCTACTGCGCCAGTTGCCATCAGCCGGACGGCAGCGGCAGTTTGAACCAGGCTTACCCTTCGCTATTCAACAACTCCACCACGGCCGCGAACAACCCGTCAAACCTGATTGCCGCCATTTTGCAGGGGGTTGATCGCCGGGTTGACGGTAAGCACGTCCTGATGCCGAGCTTTGGCGCCGGTTCCTATGTCGGAGAACTGACGGATAAGCAGGTTGCCGATATCGCTAACTTCGTGCTGCAGAAATACGGCAACAGCACGCTGAGCGTGAGCGAGGCCGACGTGAGTGAGGTGCGCGCCGGGGGCCCGAAACCGCTGTTGGCGCGCGCACAGCCGATGATTCTGCCTGGCATGGCCACCACGGCGGTCGTCATTATTCTGCTGATCCTATTCTGGCTCCGGCGCCGCAAGGCACGTTGAGGGGGCATTCGGTCAGGTGGGTGACGCCATCTGGCCGAATTTCTGGCCGGGATAGCGAGTGATGTTCTTCTGACGACGCGGGCCGCTATGGCCAGTGATGAAGTCACTGGTGGGGAAAGCTATATTGTCTCCCCCATTGACAGGCGGAAGTGGAGATCGACATGTTCAATGGTCGGCAGCCCTTTAATTTTTTTTATTATGATTTCTGTCGCCACTTTCCCCATCTCATACCGTGGCGTCAGTACGCTGGCTAACCGGGGGGTAATGATCTGCCCGATCTCAAGACCGTGAAATCCGGCAATGGCAATTTGCGCTGGAACGCCGATACCGTTTGCCAGGCATTCCTGTAACACGCCCACGGCCAGATCGTCGTTGGTACAGAGAATACCGTCCATATCCGGATACATTTGGCTCGCAAGCGTCATCATGCCTGTCCCAATCGAAATGGAAGAGATCTTATTGGGGGAAATGCGACCGGTAGGCAAATCATGGTTAGCCATTGCCTGACAGTATCCCGTGTAACGCTGTTCATCGCGGATATCAGACATTGAACCAAAATAGATAATGCGTTTTTTACCGCTGGCCAGCAACATGGTGGTCATATCGTAGCCGGCTTTCACATTATCAAAACCCACGTTAATTCGATCTGCATTGCCTGACAGCCCCATGATTTCAGCAACGGGTATTTTTGCCGCCTTCAGGAGTTTTTCCGCCCGCAGGCTATGGACCGACTCGGTCAGCAGCAGCCCTTTAATCTTAAAAGCCAGGATCGCGGCAATTTGCTCCTCTTCGCGTTTGCTGTTGTAGTCATAATTGACGACCAGCGTCTGATAACCCTGTATAGACGTCACGGATTCAATGCCGGCGAGGACATCAGCAAATATCAGATTGTTAAAAGAAGGAACCAGAACGCCGATGAGGGGAGGGCTATTGGAATAGAGGGCGGGATTGTCGGGATCGGCCTGATAGCCGACTTCCTCGATCACGGCGGCGATGCGCGCAGCCGTTTCCGGTTTAACCCTGTCCGGCGTGCGCAGATAGCGACTGACCGTCATTTTGGTGACACCAGCCAGTACAGCAATGTCATTTAACGTAATTCGCTGCGACTTCACCATTCATACTCATCTGACCCAGACCGTGTTTGTCATTATGCCCACTGCTGAGCCAAAAGAGAATGCGCGCAATGCGCTGCCTCCGCTGTATCCGGTGACAACCGCACGATGCGCCGATCCCGGCCTCTTTTCCCGTTCCGGCATTATATGTCCGTTATCTCCGCATTTCGTAACGCGGGGAAAGAAAGGCACGCATCTGCGTGCCGTGGACGCGGTGGAAGAAAAGACGGGCAGTTTGATACCTTATTCGGCCCGCCCAATAAGATGAACGGGTCGATATGGCCGGGTTAACTGAGAATATCTTCGGCGATCACGTTGAACAGCGTATCGATCTCGCCCTGAGTGTTGTAGTGCATCATGCCGATGCGCAGCACGCCGCCGTCCTGCAGCCCCAGTTGTTGCACCAAGCCCAACGCATAGAAATGCCCGCTGCCGGCGCAGATGTTGTGCTGCCCCAGGCGGCGGGCGATCGCGTCAGGCGTATGGCCGCTGAAGGTCAGGGCGAAGGTTGGCGTGCGGCGCGCGCTGTCCGCCTGGGGATTGCCGTAGAGCCGCACGCCGTCGAGTTGTTGCAGCCGCTGCAGGAAGTGGCTGCACAACGCCTCTTCATGCCGGTGGTAGGCGGCGAAGCTCTCCTGCAAGCGCTGCCTTAACGGCGCTCCGGGCGCGCCCCACTGCGCCAGATACTCGATAGCGGCCGCGACGCCGGCCAGCGCCTCGAAGCTTTGCGTGCCGGTCTCGAAACGGCCGGGGCCGACGTCGGTGGCCGGCTCGACTTTGTACGGCCGCAGGCGCTGCAGCCACTGCGGCGCGATGTAGGCCATGCCGACGTGCGGGCCGAAGAACTTGTAGGCGGAGCACACCAGGAAGTCACAGCCCAGCGCCTGCACGTCGATCAGGTTATGCGGCGCGTAATGAACGGCGTCGACATACACCTGCGCGCCGACCCGATGCGCGGCTTCAACGATGGTTTTGATATCGACGATGCCGCCGGTGACGTTGGAGGCGTAGCTGACCGCCACCAGACGGGTGTTGGCGTTGATGCGCTCACACACTTTCGCGGCATCCAATGCGCAGTCGGCGCTCTCCAGCGGTATCTGATGCACCGCGGCCCCTTTGTCGGCGGCGGCCTGTTGCCAGCTGGAGACGTTGGCGTAGTGATCCAGCGCGGTGACGATGACTTCATCGCCGGCCTGCCAGTCGCGGCTGATGATGCGGCTGAGATGAAAAGTCAGCGTGGTCATGTTCATGCCGAAGACGATGTTGTCGGGCGACGGCGCATTTAACAAGGCGCGCACCGATTCCCGCGCCTGGCCCATCACCTCGCCGGTGACCCGGCTCGAGAAATAGTGGCCGCCCAGGTTGGCGTTGTACCTTCCCAGGTAGTCGGTCATTTTTTCCAGCACGCCCCGTGAAACTTGCGCACCGCCGGGGCCGTCGAAAAAGATCGCCGGTTTGCCGTCGATCTGCTGTGACAGGGCGCTGAACTGGGCGCGGGCGAGCTCGGGGGTAAAGGTCATGCTTTCTCCCCCCGCGCGGTGAGGACAAAGAGATCCAAATGACCTTCTTCTTCCGGGCTCACGGCGTTGATCGGCGTGGCGTTGTGCCACAGTTTGCTGTCCGCCAGCAGCACGGCTTCACCGTCCGCCAGCGCTTTTTTAAAGAAAGGATCGTGGCGGCTGTCGTCATACAGCATGATTTCACCGCCGACGATGTTGTGCCGGTGAATGGCGATCATCGCGATATGGTCGAAACCGTCCTGGTGTATGCCTTCCGGCGCCACCTGGGTGTCTTTCTCGATAGCGACCACGCGCATCTGGTGGATCTCTATCTCGGCGCCTTCCGGCAGGTCGTTGCTCTCTGCAAACAGGTTGCACATCTCCGCCATGCCGGCGCTCTGCAACACGGCGCTGTCGATAGGTTCGAAGCGGCGCACCACATTGCCCTGGAAGTGGTTGATCTGATCCGACTGCATGAAAGTGCGCGGCCCTACTTCGGCGACGTTGGGGTTGAGGTATTTAACGACCGAATAACGGCGCAGGCGATATTTGCCGTCGGCGTGTTGCGTGTGGGGCAAGGAGGAGAACGATGGCATCAGCTGTTGGGTGGCTTGCGGGCTTAGTACAGTCATACTTATTACGTTTTCGTGTTTCTGTAACATAATCACCTCTAATAATAATAATTTCTGATGTTGTAGGGGGTAATTCGATTGAATTGTAGACGACTCTATAACCAACGCAATTTAGCGGTGGCGAGGTGTGACGGCGGTCGTAAAGTGGGGTGAACAGCAGAGAGGATGAGCGGAAGAGAATGCTGGTATGAAGCCGTCATTCAGCAAAATAAGCGCTAACGGGGGAAAATTCATGCGCAAGCATAACGTGACCAAGGTTACGCTTTCAGGGATAACTCTCATGAATATGAGGTGCTTTACTATAATTCCGGGACAGAGTGACCGCAGTGGCATTGCCTGGTTGTTGAAAGAACAATCTTCAATTCCCCCTGAATAAGGACTCCGATCATGCAGCATGTCAGAAAATTCGTCATTTCCTGCCTGTTTGCGTCGATAATGTTCCCCGGCATGGCCTTCGCGGAAGATCCCCCCGTGACACCGTTGGCTACCGGGATCGTCAGCAGCGGCGTAGCCGAAGCGCAAGTGACCGAGGCCGTGCGCCACGGTGAAATCCTGACCATCAAAGTGCGTTTCAAAGGGTTGAAAGACAACCTTAATGGACAAGGCTTGTATAGCAGTCTGGATAAAAGCAGTCTTGAGAAATCCTTCTATATTCTGGTGGGTAATAAAAAATACCTGCTGCTTACCGATAGCAATAATGTCCCACTGGCCTCTCCCAGCGTGTCATTCAGCTCAAGTTCAGGCATTCCCTATGTCGCCACCTGGTTTGGCAGCTTCCCTGCGCCTCCACCTGATGTGAAAGAGGTGTACCTGACGATCGCCAATGTCGAGCCGCTCGGGCCGATAGCCATTACGGATCGTTGAGCGATGAACGGCCTCAGGAAAGCCGCCTGTGTGGGGGGGATGTTAGCCTTTGGGTTGGTGTCATTGGGTTCATGGGCTGACAGCGGAGAGCCGGCATCCGTAGGGAAACCGGTGATACTCGATCTTAAGGCCACCCGGCTGGATTTGGTTGGTTTGCCTTCGGGGCTGAATGCCGGCGTCCTTGATCTGCAGAGTAAGGCAGCGGATTTGGCTAAACAATCCGCCGACATTTCCGTCAGAGACAGCAAAAATGCCGTAACGTTATCGATGCGCAGCGATGTGCTGTTCGCCTTCGACAGCGATGCGATTGCTGCTAAAGCGGAGCCTGCGCTGCAACAGGTGGCGCAATTTATCGCGGCCGAACCGGTAGGGAACGTGGTGATCGAGGGGCATACCGATGCGGTGGGCAGCGATAAATATAATCGGGATCTGTCGCTGCGACGCGCACGTGCGGTGGCTGTTTGGCTGATCGCACATGGGGTAGAAAAATCTCGTCTGAGTGAACGGGGAAAAGGGGAGGCTGAACCGGTGGCTTCCAACGACACGCCGACGGGCCGGGCCAAGAATCGGCGAGTTGACTTCGTGTTGCCGAAAACCGCTGCCGCCGGTTAGCCCCGCGCCGGTGGACGTTTCCTTTGCCAGAGCCGCTTTTAAACGGGCTCCTCCCGCTGACTGCTCGCGGAGTTCAGGCTGTATGGCGTGGAGCCGGTGACGTTAATGATTGATGAACATAATCGCGTCGCCAAAAGCCTGTATCTCGCTTTCGGTTTTCGCTTTAGCGGCCCCGACAACATGCGGGGTCAGAACGTCTCGAAATACAGCTCGCGCAACAGCCAGGATATTTCGTTATTGGTGCGGTTCAGGACGTCTATTCTGTGAACCCCTATCGCTTCTGCGCGCAGATCGAGCAGCAAGTTGCGAATCTGCCGGAATAACGGGGTTTGCGGGTTGGGTTTGGCCAACTGCTGGCCGCACAGTTTGATACCGGCATCGCAACCGGTGGCGATGTCCGTCAGGCAGCACGGGCAGGTGGTATTTTGGCGCGCCATATTGCGGCATTGTTGCCCGATTACCTGATTGAAATGGCGTAATTGCAGGCAGACTTCCCGCGAGTTCAACGGGTTGGAATGGGTTGTCATCGGTTTCAGCTCCCTTGTCTGCGCCTATATTGGCACTTACCGATGAAGATAACCACGGACAAGCCGAGGGGGTATCGCCTTGTTGTGTCTGGAAGCGACGAAATCGATGAGGCCCGCGATGGCGGGCCGGTAGAGTCAGGCGCGTTTAAACAGATTCGCCGCCTGGAACAGCGCAAAGGAGCTGACCAGCATTTCGATGCCGACGATCGCCGTCACCAGCGTGACCGACGCCGCCGGGCCTGAACCGATCAGCATCCAGGCGATGATCAAATCGAGCACGCCGATAACGAACTGCAGCCAGTTGCCCGGCAATCCGCGGCGCATATAGCCGGCCGCCAGGCGCGCGATGCCGCCGAGCGCGAACAGCACGGCAAGGTACACCGCCAGCGCCAGAATGCCCGCCAGCGGGCTGGTGATGAACACATAGCCGATAATCAGGTAAGCCACGCCCAGCAGAATGCCGCCGATCATCGGCCAGGTATTCTGCGCCCGGTTGGCGATCATGGCGATAATCAGCCCGGCGCCGCTCAACAGCAGCAGGACGCCGACCACGATGCTCAGCGCCGCGCCGGAGGCGAAAGGGTTGACCAGGCACAGTATGCCGCCCGCCAGCAGCAGGAAGGCGATGATCAGCAGGGTGGTGCGTTGCTTTTTGAGCAGTTCTTCGCTCAGGAGGGGCAGATTATTGCGATCAAGGTTTAGCATGTTACAGCTCCATTCTCTTTGTTGCGATCCTCGGGGGCACTCTATTTTTCCGAGCGCTCTATTATAGTAGTCACTTTTTAATCGCTGCGGTAAATCCGGCGTGGCGTTTATGCTTGGAAGCGGCGTGTTATTCGGCCAGTTCATCAACGATGAAATCAATCAGCGCCCTTACCGAAGGGGGGAGTCCTTGTCTGGAAGGGTAAAACGCGACAATCTTGTGTTGTTCCAATGTCCAGTCGTCGAGCAGCGTTTTCAGGCTGCCGTCGAGCAGTTCCTGGCGGGCTAATTTCAGCGGCAGGCAGCCAACGCCGACGCCTTTTACGATCGATTCCTTGATCAGGCGAATGTCATCGCACACCATGCGCGACTCGTTGTTTATTTTGACTTCGCGATCGGCTTGTTGAAACGTCCAGGCGGCCTGAAGATGGGTCGATAACCACCCGACCGTTGGCAAACTGGAGAGATCTTCGGGCGCATTTATACTTTGGTACTGAATAGCTGCAGAGGGGGAGACCATAAATGCGGTGGGCACAGCGCAAATTCGACGCATCACCAAATTGCTGTTTTTGGGCTCATCGGCGATGAGTTTTAATGAGAGGTCATACCCTTCAGAAATAATATCCACGTTGCGATTAAATATTTTTACATGCAAATTGACCTTGGGATATTGCAGCATGAATCTCGCCAGCACTTCCGTTAGGCCAAGATCCAGGAGAATGTTTGAGCAGGTCAGTTTTATTTTTCCAGTGGGTTTTTCGCTTTTATTAATAATAAGGCATTCCGCTTTCTCTGCGGTGCTAATCATCTGCAGACAGTACTGAAAATATTCTTTTCCTATATCGGTGACCATGAGGTTTCGCGTTGAGCGCTGAATAAGCCTGACATTAAGCCTTTTTTCCAAATTGGATATTCGTCTTGATAGCGTCGATTTGGGTATACCAAATTTCTTACTGGCGGAAAGAAATCCACCGCATTCAACTACTCTGGCAAACATAACCATCTCATTGAAATCTATCATATAAAATTAACCTTCCCAGTGGTGAAACACTCATTCCCAATAATCGTGCTATTTACCCGGCTGGTTCATTGCTAGCCTGATGTCGGAGCGTTTGAAAGCATGCTACATGCTTGGAATGCATGGGGCGATCGGAATTTGATGATTTTGATGATAAAGGAGAAGGGAATGACTTTTAAATATAACCGATTAGATAAGACACAGGCCGCCGTTTTATTAGTCGATCATCAGACGGGGCTACTGTCCCTGGTTAGAGATCAGGATCCGGATAAATTCAAAAATAATGTTTTGGCGCTGGCCGATCTGGCTAAATACTTCAATTTACCGACGATACTGACCACGAGTTTTGAAAACGGGCCGAACGGCCCTTTGGTGCCAGAGCTAAAGCAAACTTTCCCTGACGCCCCCTATATTGCTCGTCCCGGCAATATCAATGCCTGGGATAATGAAGATTTCGTCAAGGCGGTAAAGGCCACGGGCAAGAAACAACTGATCATCGCCGGCGTGGTGACCGAGGTTTGCGTGGCGTTTCCTGCGCTCTCTGCGCTGGAAGAGGGGTATGAGGTTTTCGTCATCACCGACGCATCCGGTACGTTCAATGCGATTACGCGCGATGCGGCTTGGGATCGCATGTCCCAGGCCGGCGCGCAGCTGATGAGTTGGTTTGGCGCGGCGTGCGAATTGCACCGCGATTGGCGAAATGATATCGAAGGGTTGGGGAACCTGTTCTCTCAACATATTCCTGACTATCGCAATCTGATGACCAGCTTCAGTTTGCTGACCTCAGGTAAACAGTAATCCCGACATCGCTGCATGGTTTGGCGCCTTATGGCGCCATTTTCCTCCCGCCGATCGCGCCGCAGCGGCCTCCGTGCCCGCTGTTTTCCGATAGTTGCCTCTTTCCCGCTTTTTGACTGACCCGGCGCAAATGTTACACTGTGCGGCTGAGGCGTATCAGAACCGAAAAGACGATTGGGGACAGGATTTGAGCACAGGAAGCAAGCTGGCGAGGTGGCGCCGCATCGCGGTGTGTCTGACATTGGGGCTATTGTTGGCCGGGTGTTCGGGTAAAAATACCTACAACCGCGACTACGACAAACTGCCGAAGGGCAGCTACACCGGCAAGTCCTACACCGTCAAACGGGGCGATACGCTGTACTACATCGCCTGGATCACCGACAGCGAAGTCAGCGATCTGGCCAGAATCAACAAGATACGCCCGCCTTATAGCCTGGAAGTGGGGCAAAAGCTGCGGCTGAGCGGCAGCGCGCCGACCAAAACCGCCGCCACGCGCCGTAAAACGTCTTCCTCCGCGATCGCCAAGCAAACGCCGCCGCCGGGCGCCGCCCGCTGTTGGCGCTGGCCGGCCAGCGGCCGGATCGCGCAGGCGTACTCCAATGCCGATGGCGGCAACAAGGGCATCGACATCGCCGGTAAACGCGGCCAGCCGATCTATGCTTCCGCCAAGGGCAAAGTGGTGTACGTCGGCAACCAACTGCGTGGCTACGGCAACCTGATCATGATTAAGCACGGCGAAGACTTTATTACCGCCTACGCGCACAACGACACTACATTGGTGCGCAACGGCCAGGATGTGAAAGCGGGGCAGAAGATTGGCACTATGGGCAGCACCGGCACCGATTCGGTGTTCCTGCATTTCCAGATCCGCTATCGCGCCACCGCGCTCGATCCGCAGCGCTATCTGCCGCCGCAGGGATCGTCGCCGTCCTGTTAACGTCAATCCGGCTCCTTGCGGAGCCGGATGTCAGCTATTTCAGCGGCAGATAAAGATCGGTCACCAGTTCATATTCCGCCACCTCGTGCACGAAGTTGTGGTAGTGGAAATAGAGCGGAAAATCGCGCAGCTCCTCGCCGCTGGCCGGCAACCACTCGCTGTAAAGATAGCGGGCGCTTTCCGAGAGCCCATCCAGCGATCCGAGATAGCGCAGCACCGCACAGCGCCCGGCCGGCAGCGTGCCGTTCACCACGCCGAAGGCGTTGTCCTCCGGGATCGGCGCAGTGACCTCGCCGCAAATGAAGAAGCGGAAGTCCTGCGCTTCGGTGGTGGCCGGATCGTGCGGTGCGATACCGTAAGTGCGGCTGCTTCTGACCGGCGACAGGCCACTGGTTTTGCGCCACTCGATAAAGCGTGCGGCGGTTTCGTTGACCAGCGCGGACGGGCCGCGATGTTCGATCATCGCCACCGGCGTGGCCGGGAAGTCGACAATGTCTACTTTCATGGGTTGTTTCCTTTTGTGTTTCGGCTCGGGAAAGCGCTGCTGCCAATCGATCCAGGCCGGCCGTTTGCGAAACTGGCTTGGCGTTTGGCTGAACGCCTGTTTGAAGGCGCGGCTGAAGGACTCCGGGTTTTGAAAACCGGCGTCCAGCGCGATGTCAATCACCGGCTCCAGCGGGTTATACGCCAGGCGGTACGAGGCGCGTTTGAGCCTCATCCACTGGATATAACGCCACACCGAGATGCCACAATACGCGCTAAACTGGCGTTGAAAGTGAAAGCGCG
>NZ_JVEL01000392.1:0-39650 GCF_001076875.1 Serratia sp. 506_PEND | reverse complement strand
CACTTCGCTCAGTTTTTCGACGGTGAGCGCCTCGTCCAGGTGGCGGTCGATATAGTCAAAGACCAGCGCAAAGCGCTTTGCATACGTCTGGGTCATGTGATTGTCTCCTCCATGCCTGAACTTTGCCCGAGCCGCCGCCGCTTCTCCTGACGGATGATGCTGAGTTGTCGCCGCAGGAAAATGGGAGGGGGCGGCGTTCGCCGTCGGCCAGGCCAAACTCATAACCCCGCGCGGCTGTGCGCCGCGATCCCGATCGAGAAGATGAATATTACATGATGGATCGTTCTCGTTTGCTGAAATTCCTGCTGCCCTATCTGTGGCCGAAAGACAACCCGCGGCTGCGGGGGTATCTGGTGGTGGCCTTCGTGTTCATGGTGGCGGCCAAGGTCAGCACCACGCTGGTGCCGCTGGCTTATAAAGCGATGGTCGATGCGCTGAGCGGCGAGACGGCGAAAATGCTGGCGGTGCCGCTTGGGCTGATCGTCGCCTACGGCGTGGCGCGGGTGGGCGGCGCGCTGTTTGAGGAACTGCGCAACGTGATGTTTATCCACGTCAGCCAGAACGCCACGCGCCTGTTGGGCGTGCGGGTGTTCCGCCAGCTGCATGCGCTGAGCCTGCGTTTCCATCTGGAGCGCCAGACCGGCGGATTGTCGCTGTCCATCGAGCGCGGCACTCAGGCGGTGTCCACGGTGCTGTCGCGGCTGCTGTTCTCCATCGTGCCGATCCTGTTCGAGCTGACGCTGGTCACGGCGATCATGTGGCATATGCTGAACGGCTGGTTCGCGCTGGCGATCCTGACGACGGTCGGCTGCTACATCCTGTTCACCGTGTTGGCGGTCAGCTGGCGCACCCGCTTTCGCCGCGAGCTCAACAAGGCCAACGCCGACGCCAACAGCAAATCCATCGACAGCCTGCTGAACTATGAGACCGTGAAGTACTTCGGCAATGAAGAGTTCGAGGCCGAGCGTTTCGACCTCTCGCGCCGGCTGTACGAATACGCCGCCATCAAGAACCAATTCAGTTTTACGGCGATCAACCTGGGGCAAACCGCCATTATTTCGATCGGACTGATCGTGATGATGACCATGGCGGCGCAGGGCATTACGCAGGGGACGATGACGGTCGGCGACTTCGTGCTGGTCAATGCCTATCTGCTGCAGCTGTATCAGCCGCTGAACTTCTTCGGCTTTATTTATTCCGAGGTGCGCCAGGCGCTGATCGACATGGAGAACATGTTCGATCTGCTGCAGGAACCGCGTGAGATCGTCGATAGCCCGGATGCGCAGCCGCTGCGCCTCGATCGCGGAGAAGTGAAGTTCGACGCGGTCAGCTTCGGTTACGACACGCGTCGGCCGATCCTCAAGCAGGTGAGCTTTACCATTCCGGCGGGCCACACGGTGGCGGTGGTCGGCGCCTCCGGCGCGGGCAAGTCCACGCTGTCGCGCCTGCTGTTTCGCTTTTACGACGTGCAGGGGGGCGCCATTACCCTCGACGGCCAGGACATTCGCCAACTGACCCAGGCCAGCCTGCGGCAGGCGATCGGCATCGTGCCGCAGGATACGGTGCTGTTCAACGATACGTTGCGTTATAACATCGGTTACGGCAAAACCGGCTCCAGCGATGAAGAAATCGAGCGGGCGGCGCGGCTGGCGCATATCCATGATTTTATCGTCGGTCTGCCCGACGGTTACGACACCCGGGTGGGTGAGCGCGGGCTGAAGCTGTCGGGCGGGGAAAAGCAGCGGGTGGCGATTGCGCGCACCATTCTGAAAAATCCGGCCATCCTGGTGTTTGACGAGGCGACCAGCGCGTTGGATACCCAGACCGAGCGCGAAATCCAGGGGCACCTGCGCGAGGTGAGCCGCAACCACACCACGCTGGTGATCGCTCATCGGCTCTCCACCGTGGTGGACGCCGATGAAATTATCGTGCTGGAGGCGGGGGAGATCGTCGAGCGCGGGGGGCACGAGGCGTTGCTGGCCGCGAACGGCCGTTACGCCGCCATGTGGCAAACCCAGTACAGTGAAGAGCAGGAACCGCACTGATGGAGCCGCCGTTCACGTTCACCCCTGCTGCTGGGCGGCGTTGAGCCGCTGCGCCACGTAGTCGCAGGCGATGCGGCAGTCCTGCTTTAGGTCTGTCTCGTCGCCGGCCAGGCTGCCGCGCAGCCAAAGCCCATCGATCATCGCCGCCAGCCCGCGCGCCGCGTCGCGCGCCTGCTGCAGCGGCAGCTCGCGGCGGAACTGGCTGCAAATATTGGAATAGAGCCGCCGATCGTTGGCGCGCTGCAGGCGGCGCAGCACCGGCTGATGCATGCTGGCGGCCCAGAAGTCGAGCCAGGCGCGCATGGACACGGCGTTGGTTTGGCTGGGGTGGAAGTTGCCCTGGATAATGGCGAACAGCTGTGACTGGCTGTCGCTCGCCGCTTGCGCGCGGCACTCGGCCACCGCGTCGCGCAGATCGCGCAGGATCTTGCGCATGGTGGCGCTCAGCAACCCCTCTTTATCGCCAAAATAGTGGCTGACGATGCCGGTCGACAGCCCGGCTTCTTTCGCGACCTGAGAGAGAGTGACGCCGGCCAGCCCGACGACGTTTATGGTCTCGAAGGCGGCGTTAATCAACTGCTCCTTACGCTGCTCAGGAATGTCTCTGCGGTACATATTTTCCCCAACTGATAGGCAAATCACACTTTGAATTTGATTGATTGAACGGTCAATCAATACTCTATATGCTGCGAAAATGTCAAATAAATGACGATAGAATGTTAATTAAAAGTTGCATTTAAATCGTCTGTCTTTCGCATCATGGAAGCCTGCCAATGACAACAAAAACTCCTCCATCGCTTGACGAAGAACCTGTCAGATTGAATGTTCCGGTATTTTTCGGCTCGGCGGCGGTGATCCTGCTGCTGGGATCGCTGGTCGTGCTGTTTCCCGCCGCCAGCAAACAGTGGTTGAACGCCGCGCAAAGCTGGGTCGCCGACGTGTTCGGCTGGTACTACATGCTGTTGATGGTCGCCTGCATGGTGTTCGTCTTCTGGCTGGCGCTGTCGCGCTTCGGCCATATTCGCCTCAGCCAGGATGACGAACCGCCGCAGTTCAGCTATCCCTCGTGGGTGGCGATGCTGTTCTCGTCGGGCATCGGCATTGCGCTGGTGTACTACGGCGCCTACGAACCGCTGGATCACTTCCTGTCGCCACCGGAAGGCAGCGGCGGCACCGTGCAGGCGGCGCGGCAGGCGATGGCGCTCACCTTTTTGCACTGGGGGCTGCACGGTTGGGCGCTGTATGCGCTGATCGCCACCGCGCTGGCCTATTTCGCCTATTGCCGCGGCCTGCCGTTGGCGCTGCGCTCTGCGTTATACCCGATCTTCGGCGAGCGCATCCACGGCGGCGCCGGCCATCTGGTGGACAGTTTCGGCATTCTGGTGACGGTGATTTCGATGGTGACCAACCTGGGGATCGGCGCGCTGCTGGTGAACTCGGGGCTGTTTTATCTGTTCGACATTCCGCAAAGCACCGGCGTGCTGCTGGCGCTGATCGTGGTGATGATGGTGGTGGCCACGCTGGCGGCGGTCACCGGCGTCGAGAAGGGCATTGCCATGCTGTCGAACATCAACGTCGGCTTCCTGTGCCTGTTGCTGCTGTTCGTGTTTCTGGCCGGCCCGACGCTGAATCTGCTCAACGGCATGTTGCAGAACCTCGGCGATTATCTCACTTCGCTGGTCAGCCGCAGCTTCGATATGTATTTGTACGGCAAGGCGCGCCAGTGGCAGGGCGCCTGGACGTTATTCTATTGGGCCTGGTGGGTGGCGTGGGCGCCGTTTGTCGGGCTGTTCATCGCGCGCATCTCCAAAGGGCGCACCATTCGTGAACTGATCTTCGGCGTGTTGCTGATCCCGTTGGGCTTCACGCTGGCGTGGCTGTCGATCTTCGGCAATACCGCCATCAGCCTGGTGTTGGAAGGCGGGCAGGCGATCCTCGGGCAGGTGGCGCAAAGCGATCCGCCGATGGCGGTGTTCAAGCTGTTCGAATACCTGCCCTATACCCAGCTGACCGCCGGTTTTGTGGTGGCGATCAGTTTCGTGCTGTTCCTGACGCCGGTCGATTCCGGCACGCTGATGATAGCGAACCTCTCCTGCCAGGGCGGTTCCGCCCACGATGACGCGCCGGCCTGGCTGCGGGTATTTTGGGCGGCGGTCACCACGTTGATCTGCGCCGGGTTGCTGTACGCCGGCAGTTTCAGCGCGATGCAGACTGCGGTGGTGCTGTGCGGCCTGCCGTTCTCGGCGGTGATCGTGTTGTACATGGTCAGCCTGCGCAAGGATCTGCGCGGTTACGCCATGACGCCGGCGCTCCCCTGAGGCGGTTTATTCGTCCGCGCGCGGCCGGTGATGCACGTATTCGATAATCGTGCCGTCCGGCAGGCGGGCATTGAAACAGGCGCCGGTGGGCACTTCCACCGGGCCAAAGAAGATATCGGCTCCGGCGGCCAGCAGCCGCTGATGGTAGGGATAAATGTCATCGACCAGCAATGTGCCGACGGTGCTGCGGAAAGGGCGCAGGCTTTCTTCCGAGCCTTCCAGGATCAGAAACGGCCCCACCGCCGCCAGCACCAGCCGATGCGCGGGAAAGTCGAAACGCATATCCGCTTCCACGCCGTGCAGCTGCTCGTAAAACGCGATGGCGCGGTCAATTTCACCTTCGTTGACGTAGACCCGGATCAGCACGCGCGGCTCGCGCAGCGATGAAGAGTCGGCGGTTTTGCGCCAAAAGCCTGCTTCTGTCAGTTTTGCCGTCATTGCTCATTCCTCATGGTGGCTCGTTTCCCCGTCATCATGCCGCCGTTTGGCCGCAGGGATTAGACTGAGTTGCTATGAAATAGCAGCGGCGGAAATAAAAAAGCCCCGGTAACGGGGCAAAGACCAGCTCAGGTCGGAATAGCGGGCTAAAGCGGGCGTCAGGCGCGATGGAATTCCGGCAACACCAGTTGACCGATCTCCTGCATCGTCTCTTCCAGCGGCCGCTGGTTGCGGCGGAAATGCAGGCCGATGTGGTTGACTCCGGCGTCACGCATGGCGCTCAGTTCCTGAATCAATCCATTACGGCCGCTCTTGATGCCGAAGCGATGGCGCTGAATCGGCGCGTCGGCGTTATCGGTGAGGTCGAGATGAATAAAGCTGACGTAAGGCTTGTCACCGGCTACGTTGCGCCAGAGTTTGACTCGCGAAACGTGGTCCGCAGGCGTGCCGGGATACGACAGCCAGCCATCCATATTTTTGCCCACCCACTCGGGCGTTTGCTGCGCCAACCCGGCGACCAGCAGCGGCGGCGGCGGCGTGGCCGGCAGCAGGCGCAATCCAGGCTGGAGCGCGCTGTCGGCTTCCCCTTTGAGAATGCCGACGCTGGTGCGGAAGTTTTCACCGCGCGCGGCGTAATCGGCGCCGAACAGCGGGTACTCCACGGGGCGATCGCCGCTGGCGACGCCGAGCAGCAGACGATCGCCGCTCAGCGTTTGCAGCGTGGAAGCCGCTTTGCGCACCAGCCACGGCTGGCGCAGCGGCAGCACCACGGCCGCGGTGCCCAGCAGAATATTGCGCGTCAGGCTGGACAGGTAGCCGAGGTAGGTAAAGGTCTCAAACACCTGCGCGGCGTCGCCGAAGTCCGGATCGTACAGCGGCACGTCGCGAACCCAGGCGGCGCGAAAGCCGAGCTCATCGGCCAGCTTGATGCGCGCAGCGTGTTCGCTCATGTCCGGCACGCCGAACGGTCGCCCGTCCTGCTGGCGTTTCAGCTGCCCGCTGGTGGACCAATCGTTGTCCAGCGGCAACTCGATGCCGATGGAAAGCGGCTCCCGGGTTAGTCTTTCGATGCTCATGTGTCACTCCGTCTCAGGCCTTGCGGCGCGGTGTCGAACGATGGCCCGAAGTGTTGCATGGCGCTAAATTGAGATAAACAGCCCTAATCGCAATAGATAATTGCTGTTGCGAGCATAATTGCTTTGCAGGATACGGCATGCTTGTCGTGATTTACGTCACGCTCTGCGCTTTTGCTATTGTCCAGATGAAATTATGTAATCCTGCCGATAGCCTTTCCCTCATAAGAGTTAGTTTGTTGTGCAGCAATAAAATAAAACGAAATGATTCAATAGATAAAAGTCAAACTGAATATTCCCCAGCGTTCATTCAATACGGATAAAAAATTAATAAGGCTGAAGCGTGATCGTTGAGATTATTCGCAAATGGCGTGGAAATAGGCATTTTTAACCGAAGAAAAATACCCGTTATTATTTTATTGTCTGTAAAAACAGAGGGGTAAAATATATTTTTGTGATAATGCGATTTTGAAATAGTACCGAATAAAAACTTCATTCGTCTCTAAGAAAGCGCCGGTTGACAGACCGCCGGCTTACGATAATTTTATGTCATTAACATGTTAATGAGTTGTTGTCGTGACGGAGGGCCAATATCTCTCTTGGCCGTGCGCTTAACACACTTATGCCATGGCGGCTTGCCATTCATAAGTTAACTTATGGACACATGACGCTATGAATACATCGCCAGAGCCTCGCAGCGCATTAAGTGAAGAGAACCGGTTGCTGATTATTTTATTTTTCGTTTTCGGCTGCGTGTTCGTCGATCGTCTGACCATCTCGTTTCTGTTTCCGATGATTGCCGCCGACCTCAAGCTCAGCAACGTGCATCTCGGCACCCTGTCGGCGGTGCTGGCGTTAACCTGGGCGCTGTCTGGCGCCGGGCTGGGGGCGATAGCCGATCGTTTTAATATCCGTAAACCGATGCTGATCTTGTCGATCCTGGTGTTTTCGCTGTTCTCCGCGCTGTCGGGGCTGGTCAGCGGCTTTGCCATGCTATTGATCTTCCGAGCGTTGATGGGGATCGCCGAAGGGCCGGTATTGCCGATCGCACAGTCGTTGATGGTGGAAAAATCGCAGCCGCAGCGCCGCGGTTTCAACATGGGATTGATTCAGGGCGCGGCGCCGGGGCTGCTGGGCGGCATTATCGCGCCGCCGCTGATCATCTATCTGGCGCAGAAGTGGGGCTGGAGCATGGCGTTTCACCTGACCGCCGTGCCGGGCGTCATTCTGGCGTGGCTGATCTATCGCTATGTGAACGGCAAGAAGGATCCCGCTTTCAGCGCCGCGCCGGCGGCCGACAAGGCGGCGAACAAAGGTGCTTACGGCGAGCTGTTCAAAATCAAGAACGTGGCGCTGTGCATTCTAATCTCCTGTGTGTTCGTCACCTGGTTCATGATCATCATTACCTTCACCCCCAACTTTTTGGTGACCGACCGCGGCTTCGGCGAAGGCACGATGGGCGGCATCATGAGCGCCATCGGCGCCGCTTGGGTATTCTGGGGCGTGGCGGTGCCGGCGATCTCCGATCGCTTCGGCCGCAAGCCGACGCTGATCTTCTTTTCGCTGCTGGCGGTGTGCTGCCCGCTGTTTCTGAGCTACGTCGATAATCCGTGGCTGCTGGGCGTGCTGGTGTTCCTGTCTTATACCGGCCTTGGCTGTTTCACGCTGTTTATGGCTACCATCCCGTCTGAAACGGTGTCGCCGGCCCGCATCGCTACCGCGTTGGGGCTGGTGATGGGGATTGGCGAGGTGATTGGCGGCTGCCTGGCGCCGTTTATCGCCGGGCTGATCGCCGATCGCTACGGGCTGGTCAGCGTGATGTGGCTCGCGGCCGCCGGCGCCGTGTGCGCCGGGGTACTGAGTTGTTTTCTCGATGAAACCGCCCCTGCCGTGGTGAACCGCCGAGCGGTGAAACCGGCGGGCGTCGCCGACGTCTGAGGCGGTTTTCATCCCATTCAATCAAGGAGAGCGAAGATGTCAGCAGAACCATCCGTACTGAATCAAAATGCCGAACCGGACTGGAAGAATTACGACGATTTCGCGCGCGGCATCGATACCAACCGGCTGCCGGGCACTCAGGACTGGCGCGGCAAAACGTTGCAGATCGCCTTTGAAGGCGGCGGGGAAATCACGCTGCGTTTCAGCGCCGATCGGCAGCGGGTGCTGTGGGCCTGGGGCGGGGAGAGCGGCGAGGACGCTTACGAAGAGGTGCAAACCTCCGCCGCGCGCTATTTCTTCAATATTCCGCTGCAGACGCCGGGCAACGAATGCCTGACGCTGGTGCTCAACCGCGACAGCGGCCGGGCGCTGCTGGTGCGCAGCACGTTGCTGCCCGAGCAAACGGTGGAAAAGGGATCCCGCCTCAAGCAAAGCTTCCACGTTGGGCAGATTGCCGGCGTCACGCCGGGCGGCGTCGCGCCGCATCTGACCCGCGAGCTGATCGGTTATCGCACGCTGAATGTCTACAGCCCCAACCACTATTACGAACACTTCTACGTCAATACCGAGCGCTACGCCTGGCAAAACCTGCGCGGCGAACAATTCGGCCACGGCGACATGGACTACGCCACTTACTACAAGTTTGAGGACGAGATGTTCCTGTTCACCTTCCGGGAAAAGATTATCCCGGTGTGCTCGGTGTTCTTCTTCGACTTTGTCTCCGGGCGCTGCACCGGCACCTTCCTCGGGTTGGACGCCGCCGGCCGAGTGTTGGTGTCACCGGCCGGGGCGTTCATCAGCAAGATGAGCTACAACGCCTACCCGGAAGGGGTACAGCCGCTTTGATTCAGGCGTTTCTGACCAGCGATCCGGCGTTGATCTCCGCAATGGTTTTCGCGCCGGTGAGCGTCATGGCGACGCGCATCTCTTTGTCGATCAGATCCAGCAAGTTAGCCACCCCGGCTTCGCCGGCCGCCGCCAGCGCATAGACGAAGGCGCGCCCCAGCAGCACGCTGTCGGCGCCCAGCGCGATCATGCGCACCACGTCCAGGCCGCTGCGGATGCCGGAGTCGGCCAGCAGGGTGATGTCGCCTTTCACCGCGTCGGCGATCGCCGGCATGGCGCGCGCGGTCGACAGCACGCCGTCCAGTTGGCGGCCGCCGTGGTTGGAGACGATGATGCCGTCGGCGCCGAAGCGCACCGCGTCTTTGGCGTCTTCCGGATCCAGAATGCCTTTGATGATCATCGGGCCGTCCCAGAACTCGCGGATCCACTCCAGATCTTTCCAGGAAATCGATGGATCGAAGTTGGCGCCCAGCCAGCCGATGTAATCTTCCAGGCTGGTCGGTTTACCGCGGTAGGCCGAGACGTTGCCCAGGTCGTGCGGCTTGCCGAACAGGCCGACATCCCAGGCCCACTGCGGATGGGTAAACGCCTGCAGCACGCGGCGCAGGGCGGCGTTGGGGCCGCTCATCCCCGAGTGGGCGTCGCGGTAACGGGCGCCGGGCACCGGCATGTCGACGGTAAAGACCAGCGTTTTCACGCCGGCGGCTTTGGCGCGCTCCAGCGCGTTGCGCATAAAGCCGCGATCTTTCAGCACGTAGAGCTGGAACCACATCGGCCGATCGATCGCCGGCGCCACCTCTTCGATCGGGCAGACCGACACGGTGGACAGCGTGAACGGGATGCCTTTTTTGGCCGCGGCGCGCGCGGCCTGCACTTCGCCGCGGCGGGCGTACATGCCGGTCAGCCCCACCGGCCCCAGCGCCACCGGCATCGCCAGCTGCTCGCCGAACAACGTAGTCTCCAGGCTGAGTTCGGACATATTGCGCAGCACGCGCTGGCGCAAGGCAATATCGGCCAGATCTGCGGTATTGCGCTTAAGCGTATGCTCCGCGTAGGCCCCGCCGTCGATATAGTGAAACAGAAACGGCGGCAGTTTGGCCTGGGCGGCGGCCCGGTAGTCGGTTGACGCGGAGATGATCATAGTGTTTACCTTCTTGTCTTGCTTGCGATAACGAGTGTTCGGTCAGAGCGTGAGGATCGTTGCCATACCGGCCGCAATCCCGCCGTACGCCAGCATCGGCAGTACGGTCCTTCTGATGATTTTGCCTTCGGCGTTGCCGATCCCGAGGATCGAACAGACCGCGATAATGTTGTTCAGGCACACCATGTTGCCCATGGCGCCGCCGACGGACTGCAAGGCCAGCGTCAGGTTGACATCAAGACCGCTGCTCTGGGCGATCGACTGCTGAATGCCGCCGAACGTCAGGTTCGAAACGGTATTGGAGCCGGAGAAGAACGAGCCCAGCGCGCCGAGGAACGACGAGAACAGCAGCCAGCTGTCGCCGGTCAGCGCCGCCAGCGCTTTACCGATCAGGATCACCGGCGCGTTGTCGCCGCCCTGCATCATCAGGTTAACCATCACCAGCGCGCCGAACAGGGCGATAAAGGGCCGCGCGATGCGCCCGCCGGTTTCGCTGAACATTTGCCGCACCTGGCCGCCATTCAGACGGAACAGCGGAATACACAGCAGCACCACCAACAGGAACGGGATCAGCGCCGGGACATACAGCGTTTTGTAGCCGGCGGCGGCGGCGGTGCCCAGCACCTGCTGCAGTTCGACGATCAGCGCCCGGCTGATGCGCAGCTCCCCGAGCCAGCCGAGGTTTTCCTGCCACAGCAGCGCGGTGTTGTTGAGCAGCGCCTTGAGGCCCAACTGGTGGACGCGCGTCACTATCAGAATAGCAATCAGCAGCAGGGTCGGGGTCATGGCCTTGACCACCTGCATGAACGGTACCGCCTGCGCGGCGCTCTGCGGTTTGTCGCCGCGGGCGAGGCCGATGCCACCGCGCGCCAGCAGCACCGACAGCGCCAGGCCGATCGCGCCGCCGACCAGCGCCGGGAACTCATAGTTCACCTGGGCCAGCAGCAGATAGGGCAGGGTGCAGCTCAGCACGCTGAGCAGGATAAACGGCAGGTTGCGGCGGATATCCTGCCAGGAAACGATAAAGCGCAGCGCCAGCAGAGGAATGACGAAGCCGGCGACAACGTGGATCAGCGCGGTTTGCCGGCCGATCTCCAGCAGGCTGGCGTCCGACAGGCCTAGGTTGGCAAAGCCGAACCAGGTGGGGGTGCCTACGGCGCCGAAGGAGACCGGCACCGAGTTCATCACCAGCGTCAGCAGGGCGACGCGCAGCGGGTTGAAGCCCAGCCCGACCAGAATCGGCGCGGCGATGGCGGCCGGTGTGCCGAAGCCGCTGGCACCCTCGATCATAAAGGCGAACGCCCAGCCGATAATCATCAGTTGGGCCACGGGATTGGGGCTGATGGTTTCCAGCCAGCGGCGCACCACGTTTTCCGCGCCGCTTACCTGCATCAGTTTGTTGAGCAGGATGGCGCCGGCAATGATGGTGAGCGGCGTCAGCGTCGACACCAGCGCGGTGATGATATTGGCATGCAGCAGCCGCAGCGAGGCATCAAACCACAGGAGCTGTACGGCATACACCACGGCGGCCGTCAGCGGCAGGGCGAGGTAAGAGGGCACGCCATTCCTTTTGGTCATCATCCAAATCAGCAGGATGATGGGCGCAATACTGAAAAGCAGGGGCATAAGATCCTCAGGGTTATTATTTTTATGGGCAGAGAGATGTAGCTGAAAGGTTAATTACCGCAACATTTTCATTCTAATCACAACGTTGGCGATGATGCCATGCGGTAATTTTTTAACATCGGCGAACGGCGTCGGCGCAGGGAAAAACGCCGGTAGAAGGGGTTAAATTAATTGATTTAAAATCAGTACGATAGGGAGTGTGGATGTGTGGTAAGTGCGCGAGCTCACATTAATTAGGCGGTAATGTTCAATAGATTATGTCCAAAAATGCCGTAATCCCCGCGGTCTTTTGCGGTAGCGGGGAAATAATCCGAGAGGAAAACTCAAAAATAATGGCTGATATTTTGGTAGGAACCGATGATATGTTCGATCAGCAGACGGGTTTTTAACGGCAGATTGCGGGTGTAAGGATAAACGGCGTAAATGCCCAGCACTTTGCCGCAGTGGCCGGCCAGGATCTCCGTCAGTTTACCGTCCTGCAAATCTTCATACACCATGCAGCGCGGTACCATGGCGATGCCGTGGCCGCCGATCACCGCTTTGCGGATCGCCCGCGCATTGTTGGCCGACAGGTNCGTAGATGCCGTTGCGGCCCGGCCGCTTCATCAGCCAGTTGGCGGTGCCGCTCTCTTGGTAGGTGTAGGTCAGGCAGTTGTGGCTCAGCAGATCGTCGGCGCTGCGCGGTTCCGGGTGGCTTTCCAGGTAGCCCGGCGAGCAGACGATCACCCAGCGGGAATCGAAGATCGGCCGGGCAATCAGGCTGGAGTCCGGCATTGTCCCGGTACGGATCGCCAGATCGATGCCTTCTTCCACCAGATCGACGAAGCGGTTTTCCAGCCGCATTTCGACCTTCAGGCTGGGATGCAGGGCGCAAAATTCCGCCACGCTTTCGCTCAGCAGCAACTCGCCCGAAATGGTCGGCACCGACATGCGGATGGTGCCGGTCAACTCTTCGCTCTTTTCGCTGACGGCGTACAGCGCCTCCTGCACTTTGGCGCCGATCTCTTTGGCCTGCTGGTAGAGCGCCTGGCCGCTTTCGGTCAGCGTCAGGCTGCGGGTGGTGCGGTACAACAGGCGGGCGCCCAGCGATTTTTCCAACCGCCCGATGCGTTTGCTGACCACCGAGCTGGTGATGCCGGCGCTCTCCGCGGCTTTGCTGAACGAGCCGCAGTCGACAATCAGGGCAAACAGAATCAGGTCGTTGGCGTATTCGTGAGTGGCGAGCATAATCGGCTGTTCCCTTCAGCGGCAAGTGGCGCCAGTGTAAGTCTCTCGTTTCAATAAGCAATCATCAAAATGCCCTTGGCGTCGAAATCAGAGGCTGCGCGAACAATGAGAATTCGTCTTGATCTCATTCTCGCGCCGCTTACAATGCCTGCCAGATCGCGACTTCAGAGGTTTTTTCATGGAACTGCTACGGGTGGTTTATCACCAGTATCGTTGGTCATTTCTGGCGGTTATGGCATTGACCATGACCAGCGCCGGCTTGGGCATCGGTATCATTGCGTTTATCAATCAATACCTGATGGAGGCCGGCGGCGATGCATTGGCTGTGCTGCCGATGTTTCTCGCCCTGCTGGCATTGCTGATGGCGGTCACGCTGGGATCGCAATTGGCGCTGACGACATTGGGCCATTACTTCGTCTACCGTCTGCGCGGGCAGTTAGTGAAGCGCATCCTGGATACCGATATTGAACGCCTTGAACAGTTAGGCAGCGCCTCATTGTTGGCCAGCCTCTCCAGCGATGTCCGCAATATCACCGTCGCCTTCGTGCGCTTGCCCGAACTGGTGCAAGGGGTGATTTTAACCCTGGGGTCGGCGGCCTATCTGGGGTGGCTATCGCCGAAAATGCTGGCGGTGACGGCGGTGTGGGTCGCCGTCACCGTGGTGGGTAGCGGCTGCCTGGTCTCGCGGGTTTATCGCCATATGGCCAGTTTGCGCGAGTCGGAAGAGCGCCTCTATCATCATTACGAATCGGTGATTGACGGTCGCAAGGAACTGACGTTAAACCGCAAGCGAGCGCAGGCGCTGTACGAACAGACCTATCAACCCGATGCGCAAGCTTACCGCCACCATATCATTCGCGCCGATACCTTCCATTTGAGTGCGCTCAACTGGTCAAATATCATGATGTTGGGGGCGATCGGACTGGTGTTCTTTATGGCTAACAGCCTGGGATGGGCGGACTCGGCGGTGGCCGCCACGTATTCCCTGACGCTGCTGTTCTTGCGCACGCCATTACTGCAGGCGGTCGGGGCGTTTCCGACGCTGGTCAGCGCCGAAGTCGCCTTCAACAAGCTGAAGACGCTGCGCCTGGCCGAGTACCAACCGGCGTTTCCTGCCGCCGCAGGCCGTTCCTGGCAGACGCTGGAGCTGCGCGACGTGGTTTTTCATTATGCCGATACGGAGCAACAGCCCGGTTTTGCCGTCGGGCCGCTTAATCTGACGCTGCGGCGTGGCGAGCTGGTCTTTTTGATCGGCGGCAACGGCAGCGGCAAGTCAACGCTGGCGATGCTGTTGACCGGGTTGTACCGGCCGGTGAGCGGGCACATCGTTCTGGATGGCGTCGCACAGACCGCGGCGGATATGCCGGGCTATCGTCGGCTGTTTTCGGCGATTTTCACCGATTTTCATCAGTTCGATCGTTTGCAAGGGCCGGAAGGCGGCGAGCCCGATGCGGAACTGGTCGCCGGCTGGCTCGAGCGGTTGAATATGAAAAGCAAACTGCAGTTCGACGGCGCCAGGGTGACCAACCCGCAACTGTCGCAGGGGCAGCGCAAGCGTCTGGCTTTGCTGCTGGCCGTGGCGGAACAGCGCGATATCTTGCTGTTGGATGAATGGGCCGCGGATCAGGATCCGCAATTCCGGCGCATTTTCTATCGCGAGCTGTTGCCAGAACTGCGCGCGCTGGGCAAAACGGTGTTTGCCATCAGCCATGACGATCACTATTTCGAACACGCCGATCGGCTGCTTGAGATGCGCTCGGGTCATTTACGTGAGCTGACCGGCAGCGAGCGTGAACACGCCAGTCGGGATTCCGTCAGCAGAATCGGTTAACTCACACCGGCCCGAGCGAGACTAAAGCGGGCCGGCGCTTCTCTCCGCATGATCCCAGTACGTCGCTTCATTTTATCCCCCGCCTTCAGCGCTGTCTGTTGCCGATTTGGCTTATGGCCAGTCAAGTAATTGATAGTTGAATTATTTACTAGTGGTTTAATTTTGACCTTTAAAGATATGGCACACTGCACGTTCGTTCGCCTATCAATTCAAGTTATCGCCTGCCGATAACAGTGATATCCACGGTGCCGTTCTTACTGAGGCGGTGATGCAGGTCTATGGCTAGCAGCTGTTTTTTAAATTTCCATAGGAAAAAACGACTTTATCGATCGTTAAAACAGATCGATAATTGTCGTTTGAATGGTTTAATCTATTGGTTGAGGGCGCTGTGGTGAGCAAGGATGGATCTGATATCAAACGTAGAGCATGGCTGTGTGTGTTTATCGGTAGCGGGCTGTTCTGGCTGTTAACCGCCGCCGTGATTTATTGGTTACTGAGTTAGCAGGTTAAGCAGGAAGGCGATTCGTGAACAAAAAGCAGGCTAAAAACCGTGAGGGCGCTGAGCGTCGCGCACAGTCCAAAATTCCGCCGTCATGGGTGCTGAGCGATGAGCAGCGCGCCTTTATTGAAGATTTATGGCAGGACACCGACTCTGAGCCGGCGCGGCCCCCATTGCGCCGCAGCGTTAGCTGATCACGCGGCTGCGGCCGGCCAGCGCGCCGAACAGCATTTGCAAGACGGTCAGGCCCAGCAGGGCGATTAACGGCAAGCGCCAGCCTTCCGTCAGATCGTGCAGCAGGCCGAATAGGGTGGGCCCCAGCGCCGCCAACAGATAACCGACGGATTGCGCCATACCCGACAGCAGCGTCGCCTGATGATGATGCTGACTGCGCAATCCAAAGAACGACAGCGCCAGCACCAGCGAACTCCCCGCCCCCAACCCGGCAAACGTCAGCCACACCAGTGAACTGGCGGGTTGCACCAATAATCCCCCGACGCCGATGAAGATCAGCAGTGAGCTGCCCAACGCTATCGCCCGCTGATCGCGCGCCCGCGGCAAAATCACCACCATGACAAAGTTGGCGACGATCGCTACCACCTGGTAAACGAACAGTTCGAAACCCGCCTGCTGAGCGGAGGTGCCGTGGCTGGCGGCAAAAGCGCTGAACCAGCCGATGATGGTGTAGAAGGCGATCGATTGCAGCCCCATGAACATCGCCACTTGCCAGCCCAGCGCGCTGCCCCAGGGAGAGCGATAGCGTTGCGGCTCCGTCGGCTGCGGCTCTTTAGTGGCGGGAGTGGCGGAGCGCCGCAGTTGCGGCAACCACACCAGCAGCGCCAACAGCGCAGGCAAGCTCCAGCATAACAAGGAGAACCGCCAGCCAAGGTCGGCCAGCGAAGCCAGCGGCACGGCCAGACCGGAAGCGATGGCGGCAACCAGCGACATCACCGCCGCATAGGCGGCGATCATCGCGGCGGCGCGATGTGGGAAATCTCTTTTCACCAGCGTCGGCAGCACCACGTTGGCGAAGGCGATGGCGGCGCCGATCAGGATGCTGCCCGGCCATAGCATGGCGTCTTGCGGCAGGGAGCGCAGGGCGATGCCGCAGATCAGCAGCGCGAGGGCGAGGCCCAGGGTGCGCTCGATACCGATGCGTTTCGCCAGCGCCGGGGTCAACGGCGAGAGGATGGCGAACAGGATCAGCGGCAGCGAATTGATCAGGCCGGCGGCGGTGGCGGACAACGCCAGCTGTTGCTGGATCTGCTCCAGCAGCGGGCCGACGCTGGTCAGGGCGGCGCGCAAATTGGCCGCGATCAGCATAATGCCGACGATAAGCAGAATAGGGCGGTGTAACCGGCGACGCGGGGTCGCGGTGGACGCTGGGGGTGAAGCGGGTTGCGGCATGGGTTCCTCGCACCAAGGCATGCAGTCAATCAGTGCTGCATGGCGTGATGCGTTGATTGACGTTAACGCTTACGTACCGAAAATCGACGGTATCCGATCGCCAGTGTAGGGAAGATGGCTCGTGCTGACAAGGGTACGGCCCGGCGGGATGGCGGCGGTTAATCCCCGCCGGCCGCCGGATAATTGCCATTATGTGATCTTGGTCACTGAGTGAACTAAAAGTCATGGCGCGGAGCGCACCATGCGCCGCTTTCGCTTTCCGTGCAGCCCACGCCTCAGCGCTCCGGGGGTATCGCCCGTCATGGCATTTCACTTTTTCCCCCTTCCGCTTTTGGGCTTTTCGATCCGTTTCGATTCGAAAGGTTTTTTGGCGGTTTTTTTGCTAAAACGGGGCTGTAATCCCGATCACAATTTCATTGCTTTCGCTTTGCTGTAATGCGAGCGCAGTAGAGCGAAAGCCATCTTCTCCCCGGCGATGCCGGAAACCTGAGGACCGCAGCTCATGCCAGTGAATACCGCAAAGCGACGTGAACACATTATCGATCTGTTATGCGAGCACGGCAGCGTGCGCGTGGAACAGCTCAGCAAACAGTTTGCGGTATCCACGGTGACGATCCGCAACGATCTGCGCTTTCTGGAACGAAAAGGGTGTGCGCTGCGCGCTTACGGCGGCGCGATGCTCAATCAGCAATTCGCTTTCGATCGGCCGCTGCGGGACAAAGGGCGGTTGAATCGCGACGTCAAAACGCTGATCGCCAACGCGGCGGCCGGCTATGTGCGCGACGGCGATGCGCTGATCCTCGATTCCGGTTCAACCACCGCGCAGATCGTGCCGTTCCTGAAGGGGCGGCGCGATCTGGTGGTGATGACCAATGCGCTGAACATTGCCTACGAGCTTTCGGGAAACGACGGGGTGGAAGTCATGGTGCTGGGGGGCAGCGTGCGCCGCAACTCTTACTCGCTCTACGGTCCGGCTGCCGAGCAGCAATTGCGTCAGTACCGCTTCGACAAGCTGTTTTTGGGCGTCGACGGGTTCGACCTGAGCGCCGGCATCACCACGCCTCACCCCGGTGAAGCGCACCTCAATCGCGTGATGTGCGAGGTGGCGCGCGAGATTATCGCGGTGGCGGATGCCAGCAAATTTGGTCGCAAGAGCTTTTGCATGATTCGCGAAGCCGGACAAATCCATCGGCTGATCACCGACAGCCGTCTTCCGGACGATTACGAGCGGGCGTTAACCGAGCTGGGCGTGGAGGTCATCATCGCCGATCGGTAGCAGGGCGCCTGCATGGGGGCTTCATGCAGCAGTTGTTACAGCTTGTCGAGCAGCACAAGGCCGGTATGCCGGTCGGGATCTTTTCCGTCTGTTCCGCCCATCCCTGGGTTCTGAAGGCCGCGCTGCGGCAGGCCAAAGCCCGCGGCACGCCGGTGTTGGTGGAGGCGACGTCCAACCAGGTCAATCAATTCGGCGGCTATACCGGCCAAACGGCGGCCCAGTTCCGCGATGGGCTGTGGCGTCTGGCGGATGAAGTGGGCCTGGCGCGCGAGCGCGTGTGGCTGGGTGGCGATCATCTGGGGCCAAACGCCTGGCAAGATCGCCCGGCTCAGGAAGCGATGGCGCTGGCGGAAACCTTGATAGACGATTACGTTCGCGCCGGATTTCGCAAAATTCACCTCGATTGTTCCATGTCGTGCGCTGATGATCCCTCGCCCCTGGGGGATGCCACGGTTGCCGAGCGGGCGGCGCGTTTGTGCGCGGTGGCGGAACGCGCCTGGGCGCAGAGCGGCGGCGAAGCGCCGGTCTATGTGATCGGCACCGAGGTGCCGGTGCCGGGCGGCGCGCAGGAGGCGCTGGCGGGTCTGCAGGTCACCACGCCGCAGGCGGTGGCGCAAACGCTGGAAACGCATCGTATCGCCTGGCAAAAAGCCGAGCTGAACGATGCCTGGCAGCGAACTATCGCGCTGGTGGTGCAGCCGGGCGTCGAGTTCGATCACCACAGCGTTGAGCATTACCAACCGCAGCGCGCCGACGCATTGAGCCATTTCATCGAACGGCAGCCGGGCATGATCTATGAAGCGCACTCTACGGATTACCAACCGCCGCAGGCCTACCGCCAACTGGTGCGCGATCACTTCGCCATCCTGAAGGTGGGGCCGGCGCTGACCTTCGCGCTGCGCGAAGCGCTGTTCGCCCTCGATCGCATCGAACGCGAATGGTTGGGGGAACGCCAGTCGGCGCAGCTGTGTGCCACGCTGGAGCAGGTGATGCGCGAGCAGCCGCAGCAATGGAGCCGCTATTACCACGGCACGCCGCACCAACAGTATCTCGATCGCCACTACAGCCTGAGCGATCGGGTGCGTTACTACTGGCCGCAGCCGCAGGTGCAGCAGGCGGTCGACGGTTTGCTGGACAACCTGCGCCGCAGCCCGGCGCCGCTGGCGCTGCTCAGCCAGTACCTGCCGGATCAGGCGCGGGCGCTGAACGCCGGCGAATTGAGCGCCGATCCGCAGGAGTGGGTGCTGCATAAAGTGACGCAGGTGCTCGATGATTACCACGCCGCCTGTTACCCGGAGGGCCGCTGACATGCCGAACATTTTAATGACTCGCATCGACAATCGTCTGGTGCACGGCCAGGTGGGCGTGACCTGGACCAATACCCTCGGCGCCAACCTGGTAGTGGTGGCCAACGACGAGGCCGCCGCCGATCCGGTGCAGCAGAACCTGATGGACATGGTGGTGGCGGAAGGGGTGCAGACCCGTTATTTCACGCTGCAGAAAACCATCGACGTGATCCACAAGGCGGCGGATCGGCAGAAGATCTTCCTGGTGTGCAAAACGCCGCAGGATGTGTTGACGCTGGTGCGCGGTGGGGTGCCGATCCGTTTCGTCAACGTCGGCAACATGCACTTCGCCGAGGGGAAGCGGCAGGTGCACAAAACGGTGTCGCTGGACGACGGCGACGTGGCCGCGTTCCGCGCGCTGGCGGAACTGGGCGTGGAGTGCGAAGTGCGCCGGGTGCCGGATGAAGCGGGCGAGGCGATCGGCAAACTGCTCTTTTGAGCCAGGGGGGAAGCATGTTGACGGATGCGCTATTGATTGCGTTGTTGGCCGGATTGGCCGGGGTTGACCTGTTCGACGGTCTGACCCATTTCCACCGGCCGGTGGTGATGGGGCCGCTGGTGGGGCTGATTTTGGGCGACGTCTACACCGGGTTGCTGGTGGGCGGCACGCTGGAGCTGGTGTGGATGGGCATGGTGCCGCTGGCGGGCGCCCAACCGCCGAACGTGGTGATCGGCGGAGTGATCGGCACCGCGTTCGCCATTCTGACCAAGGCCGACCCTAAAGTGGCGATCGGCGTGGCGGTGCCGTTCTCGATTGCGGTGCAGGGCTGCATCACGCTGCTGTTTACGCTGTACTCACCGATGATGCACCGCTGCGATCGCATGGTGAAAGCGCTGAACTGGCGCGGCATCGAACGGGTGAATTACCTGGGCATCAGCATTCTGTTCATCTTCTATTTCGTGGTGGCGTTCCTGCCGATTTACTTCGGCGCCGATGCGGCCAGCGCCATGGTGCAGAAGGCGCCGGGCTGGCTGCTGGACGGGCTGGCGGTGGCGGGCGGCATGATGCCGGCGATCGGCTTCTCGCTGCTGATGAAAGTGATGATGAAAAAAACCTACGTGGCCTATTTTATCCTCGGTTTCATCTCGGTCACGTTCCTCAAGCTGCCGATCCTGGCGGTGGCGCTGGGCGCCCTGGCGATCGCCCTGATCGATTTCTTCAACACGCAACGCGGCGCGGCAGAGGCGACCGCCCGGCCCGCCCCGCAGGAGGACGCCGAAGATGGCATTTAACGATTCCGACGATCTGCTGGCGCAAAAGGCCGAGCAGCGCATGACGCAGGCGCTGGCCACCAGCCAGGTGGAGCAGGACGATTATCTGGACAGCCAGCCCGCCGAAGCGCTGACGCGCGGCGACATCAACCGCATGGCCTGGCGTTCGCTGCTGTTGCAGGCGTCGTTCAACTACGAGCGCATGCAGGCGGGCGGCTGGCTGTATCAGTTGATCCCCGGGCTGCGCAAGATCCACCGCAACCCGCAGGATCTGGCCAACTCGATGAAGATGCACATGGAATTTATCAACGTGCACCCGTTCGACGTCACCTTCCTGTCCGGTTTGGTGCTGGCGATGGAGCAGAACAAGGAGAAGATCTCCACCATTCGCGCGGTGAAAGTGGCGCTGATGGGGCCGCTCGGCGGCATCGGCGACGCGCTGTTTTGGCTGACGCTGTTGCCGATCTGCGCCGGCATAGGCGCTTCGCTGGCATTGGAGGGCAGCCTGTTCGGGCCGATCGTCTTCCTGCTGCTGTTCAACCTGTTCCACTTCGGCCTGCGTTTTGGGCTGGCGCACTACGGTTATCAGGCCGGCACCAGCGCGCTGGCGCTGCTGAAGACCCACACCCGGCGCATTTCTCACGCCGCGTCGATCGTCGGCATGACGGTGATCGGCGCGCTGGTGGCCTCGTATGTGCACCTGTCCACGCCGCTGGTGATGCGCGCCGGCAAGGCCAGCGTGGCGCTGCAGACCGACGTGCTGGACAAGCTGATGCCCAACTTGTTGCCGCTGTGCTTCACGCTGCTCATTTTCTTCCTGATGAAGCGCGGTTTCTCGCCGGTGAAGCTGATTGGCGTCACCGTAGCGATCGGCGTGGCGGGCAAATTTATCGGTATTTTGTGAGGAGCGGGCTATGCCAGGCATTGTGATTACCGGCCACGGCGGCTTTGCCACCGGGCTGTTGCAGGCGGTGGAACAGGTGGTGGGGCCGCAGCGGCACTGTGCGGCGGTCGATTTCCCCGAACAGATGAGCACCGCGCAACTCAACGACGCCCTACGCTCGGCGCTGGCGGCGGTGGCGCAGCCGGACGGTGTGGTGTTCCTGACCGATATGCTCGGCGGTTCGCCGTTTCGCAGCGCCTGCGAACTGGCGGATGCGCAGGGCGATTGCGAAGTGCTCACCGGCGTCAACATGCAGTTGGCGGCGGAAATGATGCTGGAGCGCGATGGGCTGAATCTGGATGAATTTCGCGAGATGGCTTTGGCGTGCGGTAAACGCGGCCTGACCAGCCTGTGGCATGAACGCCGCCGGGTGAAGTGCGAAGACGCGCAGGCCGATGGCATCTGAACGAAAACCGGGCGCGCCCGCGCCCGGCTTCGTGAGTTATGCCGGCAACGGGCTCAGCGCCAGGCGCGCCGGTTGGTCTTCGCCGCGGCTGAAGCGCCAGCAGGTCTGATGGTACTTCGCCACGCTGTTGCGGTGCGCTACGCTGATCAGCGTCATGTCCGGCAGTTCATCCACCAGCAGGCAGTACATCAGCTGCTCGGTTTCGTCGTCCAGCGCGCTGGTGGCCTCGTCGAGGAACAGGATGCTCGGGCGAATCAACAGGGCGCGGGCGAACGCCAGCCGCTGTTGCTCTCCCGGCGACAGGCGATGGCTCCAGTTGGCGGAGGTATCCAGCCAGCGCTGCAGGTGTTTCAGACGGCAGTTTTCCAGCACCCGCATCAGCTGTTCGTCGCTGTATTCTGACGCCAGGCTCGGGTAGCTCAGCGCCTCGCGCAGCGTGCCGATCGGAATGTAGCTGCGCTGGGGCAGGAACAGCGTGTTGGCGTTGGCCGCCACCCCGATGGCGCCCGCGCCGTAAGGCCAGATACCGGCGATGGCCCGCAGCAGCGTCGACTTGCCGCAGCCGGAAGGGCCGACGATCAGCAGGCGATCGCCGCGTTGCAGCGATATCTCTGCGCCGGCCAGCAGCGGTTGGCCGTCGGGCAAGTTCAGGCTGAGGTTATCCAGCGTCAAGGGATGGGCGGTCTCTTCCCGCAGCTGAATGCCGCGCGGCTGATGGTGAACCTGATCGACGGCGGCGTTGAAGCCGGCCAAACGGTTAACGCAGGCTTTCCAGGTCGCCAGGTCGTTAAACGCGTCGATAAACCACGACAGCGCACCCTGCACCTGGCCGAAGGCCGAGGCGATCTGCATCAGGCCGCCCATCTGAATGGCGCCGGAGAAGTAGCGCGGCGCCGCCACCAGCAGGGGAAACACGATGGCGAACTGGCCGTAGAAGTTGGTGGCGATGTTCAGCCGCCGGGTGATGCGCATGATCGCCCACCAGTTGCTGCGAATGGTGTCGAAACGGTCACCCAACTGTTGCGCCTCGCGCGGTTCGCCGTGGTATAGCGCAATGGCGTCGTTGTTTTCGCGGATGCGGATCAGGCCGAAACGGAAGTTCGCCTCATACCGCTCCTGGTTAAAGCCCAGCATGACCAGCGGTTTGCCGACCCACCAGATCAGCAGCGATCCCAGCACCGCATACAGCAGCGCGAACCACACCATATAGCCGGGCAAGGTGATGGCGTGTTGACCGAGCGCGAAGGTCATCGGCCCGCTGACGTGCCATATAATGTCGATAAAGGAAAACAGCGTCACCAGGCTGGAGAGCAGCCCGAGCGACAGTGACAGGGTATATTGGGTCAGTACGTTGAGATCTTCAGCGATACGCTGATCGGGGTTATCGACGATCTGCTGCTGCTCGGTATGGTAATACGCCTGGTGCGCCAGCCATTTTCCCATGAACTTTTCCGTCATCCAGCGCCGCCAGCGCATCTGCAGCCCCTGAGTCAGGTAGATCTTGTAGACCGCCAGCACGATGAAGATCAGCGCCAGATAGGTGAAGCGCCACAGCTGCGCCTTGAACACCGGGTAGTTTTTGTTCTGCAACGCATCGTAGAACACCTGGTTCCACTGGTTGATCTGCACGCTGATATAGACCAGACCAAGCGACAGGACGACGATGGCTGTTAGCATCATCCAGGCGCGCCATCGCTCCTCAGACACCCAAAAGGGTTTGATCAACTGCCACACGGCGTGTTTCTGCAAGGGGGTTGCGTTCATAACGGCTCGATAATTGCGATGTTTTGTTCAGCATGGGCTGCGGGCCGGTAACAAACAAACCGCGACTGTAAGCAGTTTTGACTCCGCTAACCGTTTGAAATAAGGCGGCTGAATCGTCAGCGGCGCGCTGGCGGGCGCAATTGCGGCATACACTCCGGCGCAGGGCGGTTATACTGACGCCGAATTTTTGCAGAAAGGATAAACGATGAAGGCTTGGTTTCCCCTGTTGCTGACCTGCGGCGTCTTCGCCAGCGCCCGGGCCTGGGCGCACATTGACGAGCCGGACATCGCCGCCGACTGTCAAAAGGTGGCGAGCTACGCCGAACTGGGAAAAAAGGCCTATCAGCGGCAGGATTACGCCAAAGCCGCCGACATCTTTCGCGATCAGGCGGCCTGGAGCGAGTTTTGCGGCCTGAGCGAGCAGGCTGTCGCCACGGCTTACAACAACGTGGCGCTGTCGCTGATGCACGCCGGGGAATTGCTCAAGGCGCAGGCCTATCTGGCGCTGGCGCCGCACGACGACAAATCGCAGCACAACATGAGCCTGTTGCGCCAACGCCTGGCGCAGCAGCCGCAGCCCAAGGGGCCGGGCGGCGTGTATTGGCAATACGCCGGGCGCGGCGTGTGGAGCGAAGTGGCGGTGAAGCCGCAGGGCGAGCGCTGGTTGATCGCGTTTTCCGGCTACGCCATGCCGCAGATGGGACTGTATTACGGGCCGAACATGGGCGACTTCACCGCCGAGCTGCCGATCGAACACGGCAAGGCTGTCTACCACCAGCATGAAGCGGAAAGCGCGCAGGTCTGCGACGTGACGATGGCGTTTGGCGAACAAGCGCTGGAGATGCATACGCGGGGGGATTGCGGGTTCGGTCACAACGTGCGGGCGGAAGGGCGGTTCGTGCGGGTCGAATGACTCGCCCCGGCGAGCGGGGCGAGAAGGGTTACGCCAGCGCGGCGGCGCCCAGCAGGTTCTTCCAGGCTTCCACATTGCCCAGATAGTTCCCGGCCGGCAGCAGATGCAGGCGGCCTTCGCTGTCCTGCAGCGCAAAGGTCGGGAAGCCCTGGCCTTGCACTTTGGCGAGCAGCGCCCGGCTTTCCGCGATGTGTTGCGCGGTCGGTGCGCCGCTGTTGAAGCGCATTTCGGCGATAAACGCCGCCGAAGGCAACCCCAGCTCTTTCGCCAACGCTTCCAGCACCGGCGTGTCGGCGATGCGCCGACCTTCCTTATAGTGCGCCTGCTGAATGCGGTGCAACATGTCCAGCCCGCGTCCAGACAGCTTTTCCGCCGCCAGGATAGCGGTGATCGGCGGTTCGGAATCCATCACCGCCGTGGTGTCGCGCAGCAGGCCGTTGAAATAGGCTTCGCCGAACGGCTGGCCCGTCATTTCGGCGATGCGTTTGTCGTGCGGAATGACATAGTTGCGCCACTCGTCGGTGATCTGGCGGCGATTGTTGCCGGTCATCATGCCGCCGGCGTGCGGCACGATCTTCAGCCCGGGGAGGCTCTGAGCCGCTTTCACCAGCGGCGCGGCGCCATAGCACCAGCCACACAGCGGATCGAAAATGTAATGTAACGTGGTTTCGGTCATCTTTACTCCTCGCTTGGCGCGCGGCAACTCGCCGCGGCGCCGGGGCTGGTTCAATCACGCAGGGGCGCTTATTGCGGCCACTTCATCTCGCCTTTCAGCACTTTTGCGCTCAGTTCCAGGCTCGATTCGTCTTTCAGCGTCGGGTAGTGCTTTTTCATCGCTTCAATCAGCGCGGCGGAGTCCTTGGCCTTCGGCAGTTCGGCTTCCAGCGTGGTCAGGTATTTCTGGGTAAAGTGCACCGATGCCAGCGTTTGCGCGGCGCCTGGCAGGAAGTGGCCCGGCACGACGACCTGCGGCTTCAGCGCTTCGATGTTTTTCAGCGTCTGCTGCCAGTGCTGGCGCGATTCCTCGGTCTGGTTGTCGGCGATCCACGGATGGATATTGTCACCGGCGACCGCGACGCCGCCCACGACCGCTTTCAGCGCCGGGATCCAGACGAAGGTGCGATCGGGGGTCGGGCCGTTCAGGCCTTTCACTTCCACTTTCTGGCCGTCGATGGTGAAGCTGTCGCCCTGCAGCGGCTGCGGCACGATCACGGTTTTCGGCGCGTTGTCTTTCAGGATCGGGCCCCAATAGGCGACTTTGCCGTCTTTGGTGGCGTTGATGTCCTTGATGGTGCCTGGCGAAGCGATGATTTTCGCCTCCGGGAAGGCTGCCTTAATCACGTCCAGACCGAAATAGAAATCCGGGTCTGAGTGGCTGATGTAGACGGTGGTCAGCTTCTTGCCGGTCGCCTTGATCTTTTTCACCAGCTCTTCGGCATCGTTACGCTGGAACTGAGCGTCAATCAGCGCCACTTCGTGTTGGCCGCTGACGATTTCGGAAGACACCGGGAACACGCTTTTCTCGCCCGGGTTATACACTTCCATGGTCAGGGTATCGGCAGCGGTGGCGTAAGTGCTCAGTGTGGCGACGCCGGTGAAGGCCAGAGTTAACAGTGATTTCTTAAACATGGGCAGAGGTCCTTAGGTATCGGTTAATGTTGTAACGATGTTAGGTTGCATAAAGCGATAGAAAAACCGGATAATAAGCAATTATTCGTTGCATAAATCGGACTAATCATGGATCGCATTACCGCCGCTGAGGTTTTTGTCACCATCGTCGATCGCGGCAGCATGATCGCCGCCGCGGAAACGCTGGAGATGTCGCGCGCGATGGTGACGCGCTACCTGGCGCAGATGGAGCAATGGGCCGGGGCGCGTTTACTGCACCGCACTACCCGTAAGCTTAGTCTGACCGACGCCGGTGAGCGTACTCTGGAACGTTGCCGACAAATGTTGGCGCTGGCGGGGGAAATCGATCTGGTGGAGGAAGGGCAGAGCGACGAACTGCGCGGCCTGCTGCGCATCACCTGTTCGCAGTCGCTCGGGCAAACGGCGCTGGTGGGGGCGGTCGCTCAGTATCTGAAGCGTCACCCGCAGGTGGCGGTCGATCTGCAGATGAACAACCGGGCGGTGAACCTGGTGGAAGAGCGCATCGATCTGGCGCTGCGCATCACCAACGAGCTGGATCCCAACCTGATCGCCCGTCCGCTGTCCACCTGCGCATCGGTGGTGTGCGCCGCGCCGGCGTATCTGGCGGCACACGGCACCCCGCGCCAACCGCAGGATCTGGCGTTGCACAACTGCCTGACCTACTCCTATTTCGGCAAAAGCCTGTGGCACTTCGATGCTCAGGGCGTGAAATCGGCGGTGGCGGTCAGCGGCAACCTGAGCGCCAATGAGTCGGTGGTGTTGATGGCCGGCACGGTGCAGGGCGCGGGCATTTCCATGCAGCCCTACTATTCGGCGGCCCCGCTGCTGGCCAGCGGCGAACTGGTCGAATTGTTGCCGGATTACCGGCCGCAGTCGATGGGCATCTACGGCATCTACACCTCGCGTCGCCAGATGCCTGCCACTTTGCGCACCATGCTGGACTTTCTGGTGGAGTGGTTTGCCACCGATCCGCAGTGGCAGGCGACGCTGCGCTAAGGCCTCGGCAATATTCCCACGCCGCTTTCAGCGCCTGACAGCGGCGGCCAGCCGGGCGGAGAAGCGTGCCGCCTGATGATGCAAATGGTCGATAAAGGCCGTGACCAGCGCCGATGAAGGGCGGTGCAGCGGCCGGATCAGGCTGACGGTGAACGGCACGTCGATGCTGAAGGGCCGCACGTGCACGCCGTTGCCGGCATAGTCGAGCGCCGTCAGCGGGTTAACGATCGACACCCCCACGCCGGCTCTCACCATGGCGCACACTGACGCCGCACTGTGCGTTTCCATCACCATGCGGCGCTCGACGCCTTGCTCGGCGAACAGCGCATCCAGCAAGTGACGATAGCTGTCGGTGCTCGACAGGCTGATGAAGTTCTGCCCGGCGAAGTCCTGCGGCGTCAGCTGGTCTTTTACCAGCAGCGGGTGGCCCGTCGGCAGCACGCACACTTCGTTCAACGTCATCAGCGTCACCCGTTCGGTGCCCGCCGGCGTGAGGGTGGTTTCCGTCAGCCCAAGATCGTGGCGCTGGGCAGACAGCCACTCTTCCAGCAGCGGCGACTCTTGCGGGATCACGCTGAAGCTGACTTCCGGATAACGTTCGATAAAGGGCTGGCACACCGCCGGCAGCAGCGATTGGGAAAATACCGGCAGGCACACGATCGACAGCTGCGCCTGCTGAAACTGGCGGATGCCGGCGGCGGCGTTGACGATGCGATCGAGGCCGTAATAGGAGCGTTGCACCTCTTCGAACAACCGTAACCCTTGCACGGTAGGGGACAAACGCCCGCGCACCCGGTCGAACAGCTGCAGCCGAATCAGCTTTTCAAAGCGCGCCAGCTCGCGGCTGACGGTCGGTTGCGAGGTTTGCAGCAGGGCCGCCGCCTCGGTCAGGTTGCCGGTGGTCATCACCGCCCGAAAGATTTCGATCTGCCGCAAAGAGATACTGTGCATGGCGAGGCCGCTCGACTGTAGAGAAAGCCATATCATAAATGAATAGACTACGGCTAAATAGATATTTTCCACTCGATTCAGCGTGCGGCACTATGGCTTTATCTGCCGTCATTTTCGAATTGGGAATATCGCCATGCCACGCCCGTTGCACGACACCTCCACCGCGTTGAACGCCGCTAACCTGCTGGCTTTGCCGCAGCGTTTCGGCTGCCCGGTCTGGGCTTATGATGCGGACATCATCAGCCAGCGCATCGCTCAGCTGCGCCATTTCGACACCATTCGTTTCGCGCAGAAGGCCTGTTCGAACATTCATATTTTGCGCTTGATGCGCGAGCAGGGCGTGAAGGTGGATTCGGTGTCGCTGGGCGAGATCGAACGGGCGCTGCAGGCCGGTTTTCAGCCGGGCGGCGAACCGAGCGAGATCGTGTTTACCGCGGACGTGTTGGATCACGCTACGCTGGCGCGCGTCAGCGCATTGAAGATCCCGGTTAACGCCGGTTCCATCGACATGCTGGATCAGCTCGGCCAGGTTTCCGCAGGGCATCCGGTGTGGCTGCGCGTTAACCCGGGATTTGGCCACGGCCACAGCCAGAAAACCAACACCGGCGGCGAGAACAGCAAGCACGGCATCTGGTATGCCGACCTGCCGCAGGCGGTGGAGAAGATCCGCCGCTATGGCCTGCAACTGATCGGCGTGCACATGCACATCGGTTCCGGCGTCGATTACCAGCATCTGGAGCGCGTCTGCGATGCGATGGTGCAGCAGGTGATCGATCTCGGTCATGACATCAGCGCCATTTCCGCCGGCGGCGGCCTGTCTATCCCGTATCAGTACGGCGAAGAGGCGATCGATACCGAACATTATTTCGGTTTGTGGAATCGGGCGCGTGAACGCATCGCCGCGCATCTGGGGCATCCGGTGCAGTTGGAGATTGAACCCGGGCGTTTCCTGATGGCGGAAGCGGGCGTCTTGGTGGCCGAGGTGCGGGCGGTGAAAGACATGGGCAGCCGCCACTTCGTGCTGGTGGACGCCGGTTTTAACGATCTGATGCGCCCGGCGATGTACGGCAGTTACCACCATATTTCGCTGTTGCCGGCCGATGGGCGCGATACCTCGGGGCAAGCGCTGCGCGAAACGGTGATCGCCGGGCCGCTGTGCGAATCCGGCGACGTGTTCACCCAGCAGGCGGGCGGCGGCGTGGAAACCCGAGAGCTGCCGCCGGTGCAGATCGGCGATTATCTGGTGTTTCACGATACCGGCGCCTACGGCGCGTCGATGTCCTCCAACTACAACAGCCGTCCGCTGTTGCCTGAAGTGCTGTTCGAAAACGGCGAGCCGCGATTGATCCGCCGCCGCCAAACCATCGAAGAACTGATCGCGCTGGAACTTATCTGATCAGCGGGCGGGCGCCTGGCGCCCGCTTCACAGCGTTATGCGGCGGCATTATTACGGCTGTTCGTGCGCGTTGTTGAGGGTGGCGACCGAGTGGCGGCGCACCAGCGTCGGGCTGAACATGTTGGTGATTTCCGGCAGCGGTTGGCGATTGGCCAAGGCCAGGGCCAGCTCCGCCGCCTGGGTCGCCATCGCCACGATCGGGTAGCGAATGGTGGTCAGGCGCGGCCGAAGATAGCGCGAAATCAGCACGTCGTCGAAACCGATCAGCGAAATCTCCCCCGGTACGTCGACGCTGTTATCGCTCAGCACCGACAGCGCGCCGGCGGCCATCGGATCGTTGTAGCAGGTAATGGCGGAGAACGAACGGCCGCGGCCGAGCAATTCTGTCATCGCCTGTTCGCCGCCGATCTCGTCCGGTTCGCCATAGGCGATCAGCTTTTCATCCACCGCGATGCCGTGTTCCCGCAGCGCGTCAAGATAGCCCTGCAGCCGGTCGGTGGCGTCGGAAATCTGGTGGGTGGAGCAGATGATGGCAATGCGCTGATGCCCTTGCTGGATCAGATGACGGGTCGCCAGCCAGGCGCCGTAGCGATCGTCGAGCGCCACGCAGCGCGTTTCGAAGCCCGGCAGCGTGCGGTTGATCAGCACCATGCCCGGGATCTGTTGCATCCAGCCGCAAAGTTCCTGATCGCTCAGCCTTTTGGCGTGCACCACCAGCGCTTCGCAGCGGTGCCGCACCAGCTGTTCAATCGCCTGACGCTCTTTTTCGGCGTCGTGGTAACCGTTGCCAATCAGCAGAAAATTGTGGGTGGCGTAGGCCACCTGCTCGACCGCCTTGACCATCGCGCCGAAGAAGGGATCGGAAACGTCGGAGACGATCAGGCCCAGCGTCTCGGTGGATTGCTGCGCCAGCGCTCGTGCGTTGGCGTTAGGGTGATACTGCAGCTGTTCCATGGCGGCCTGCACCGCGGTGCGCGACCCTTCGCTGGCCTTGGGGGAATTGTTTATCACGCGGGATACCGTGGCCACGGAAACCCCCGCCAGCCTGGCAACATCCTTTATCGTAGCCATATCAGTCAACACATCCTGGGTAATCGCTTACATCCCCCAGTCTTGCGGAAAAAAACCGGGGCTGCAAGCGGTCTCGTGCGCAACTTGTGGCGGCCGTTGCAGAATCTCTTCGAGTCTGTACGCATAACCATCGAAGACCGAACGATAGCGCAATTTGTACGTTGGCACTGGCGGCGGGCTGAGGTAACGTCTGTGCATTCCGATTTGCGCCGAGAACGCCATGTCCATTAAACGCTATCCGCAGCTCGCCCATTGGGGCGCTTATACCGCCGTGGTTGAAGACGGCCGGCTTATCCGTTGTGAACCCTTCGTCGACGATCCCGATCCTTCGCCGCTGCTCGATTCTATCGTCCCGATGGTCTACTCCGACAAACGCATCCGCAAGCCGGCGGTGCGCCGCTCGTGGCTGCAAAAGCGCGAGGGCAGCGACCGTACGCTGCGCGGCAGGGAAGATTTCGTCGAGGTGGATTGGGAGTTAGCGCTCGATTTGGTGGCGCAGGAGAATCGCCGGGTGCGCGATCGCTACGGTGCCTCCGGGCTGTTTACCGGCTCTTATGGCTGGTCGTCGGCCGGGCGGCTGCACCATGCCCGCTCGCTGGTGCGGCGGTTCTACTTCAGCGGCGGCGGCGGCGTCGATCAGCAGGGCAACTACAGCTGGGGCGCGGCGCAGTTTTTCCTGCCGTATGTGATCGGCACTTTCTCGCCGTTGACCGGGCGCGTCACCAGTTGGCCAAGCGTGGTGGAGCACTGCGAACTGTTTGTGGCGTTTGGCGGGTTGGCGCTGAAAAACGCTCAGGTGTCTTCCGGCGGCGCAGCGGAGCATGCGCTCAAGCCCTGGCTGCAAAAGCTGGCGCGCAAGGGCACGCCGGTGATCAACATCAGCCCGATGCGCGACGACTGCCCCGAGTTCGTCAATGCGGAATGGATCCCGATCCGGCCGAATACCGACGTGGCGCTGATGTTGGCGCTGGCTTACGAAATCCAGCGGCTGGGCGCGCAGGATGAAGCCTTCCTGCACAGCCACTGCGTGGGTTATCAACAGTTGGCGGATTACCTGAACGGCGTGAGCGACGGCGTGGCGAAAACGCCGGCCTGGGCCAGCGACATTACCGGCATTCCGACGGCGCGCATCGCGCTGCTGGCGCGGCAGCTGATCGGCGTGCGCAGTTTTATCACCTGTTCCTACTCCGTGCAGCGCGCGCATCGTGGCGAGCAACCGTACTGGATGATGATCGCGCTGTCGGCGATGCTGGGCCAGGTGGGGCTGCCGGGCGGCGGGTTCTCGTTCGGCCACGGCTCAATGAACGGCGTCGGCAACCCGCGCGTGGATACCCCCGCGCCGACCATGCCGGTAGGCGATAACCCGGCCGGGCTGGCGATCCCGGTGGCGCGCATCTGCGACATGCTGCTGCACCCTGGCGAAGCCTATCAATTTTGCGGCGAGACGCGGCATTATCCGGATATCCATTTGGTGCACTGGGCCGGCGGCAACCCGTTCCATCACCATCAGCAGTTGAACCGACTGGTGGAAGGCTGGCAGAAGCCGGATACGGTGATCGTCCAAGATATCTGGTGGACGGCGGCAGCCAAAATGGCGGATATCGTGTTGCCAGTCACCAGTTCGCTGGAGCGCAACGACATCGGCGGCTCGTCGCGCGATCGTTACGTGCTGGCGATGCATCAGGCGATTGCGCCGCAGCATCAGGCGCGCAACGATTTCGATATCTTCGCCGATCTGGCGGAGCGCCTGGGCTATCGCGAGCGCTTTACCGAAAACCGCGACGAGCGGGCCTGGATCGAAGCTATCTACCGGCAATGCGGCGCTGCGCAGCGCCGCGCCGGCGTCGCCTGGCCCGAGTTTGAGGCGTTCTGGCAACGGGGCTATGTCGAGCTGCCCGCGCCGGCCAAAGAGTTTGTATTTTTTGACGCGTTCCGCGCCGATCCCCAGGTTAACCCGCTGCAAACGCCCAGCGGAAAGATCGAGTTGTTCAGCGAGCGGATCGCCGGCTATCGCTACGAAGATTTCGCTCCGCATCCGCAGTGGCGGCCGCCGGTGGAGTGGCTGGGCGCGCCGCAGGCCAAGCATTGGCCGCTGCACCTGATCTCCATTCAACCGAGCGATCGCCTGCATAGCCAGATGGATCCGGCGCCGCTGGCGCAGGGCAACAAGACCGCCGGGCGCGAAACCCTGTATATGCATCCGGACGATGCGGCGCCGCGCGGGGTGGCGGACGGCGCCGAAGTGCTGGTCAGCAATGCGCGCGGCAGCTGTCTGGCGGGGGTATCGCTCACCGATGGCGTGACGCGCGGCGTGGTGTTGATGGCGACCGGCGCCTGGTTCGAGCCGGGTTTCGACGCGCAGCGCCGGCCGCTCGAGCAGGCGGGCAACCCGAATGTGCTGACGCTGGATATTGGCACCTCGCCGCTGACGCAGGGGCCGAACGCCATGAGCTGCCTGGTCGAGGTCAGCGCGCGATGAGTGAAGATTTCACGTCTGGGTCACTGGCTCGTCGTTGTTATATTTATTTTCGTCGCTGCGGGAAGGTTTAAGTTTCATTGAGTTATTACAGCAGATCGCGGGAAATTTACAGCTGGTTGCATTTGGAGCAGAACTCTTGCGATTCGGCGGTAGTTTCCTGCACGCCATCTCTCTAGAGTAGGTGATCCCAGAGGTATTGATTGGTGAGAAATCAGCATACTCTGTATGTTGAAGCCATTTTCAATTGCACCAACCTACGCGGATGCGTAGGTTTTTTTTTGCCTGCCATATAGTATTCTTTTCCCTACAACGATTTACGCCTCCATGGCCAAGGGAGAAGGGCATGATCTTTTCACTGCTGCGCGCGCTGTTTCGCCTGTTGTTTCGGGTTCGGGTCGAAGGGGGCGTCCAGCACTTCGAACGGCAAAAACTGCTGATTACGCCGAACCACGTCTCTTTCCTCGACGGCGTGCTGTTGGCGCTGTTCCTGCCGATAAAACCGGTGTTTGCGGTTTACGCCAGCATCGGCGAGAGCTGGTTCATGCGCTGGCTTCGGCCCTACATCGATTTCGTCTCGCTCGATCCCACCAAGCCGATGGCCATCAAGCAGCTGGTGCGCATGGTCGAACAGGGGCGGCCGATCGTCGTGTTCCCTGAAGGGCGCATCACCGTGACCGGCGCGCTGATGAAAATCTACGACGGCGCGGCGTTTATCGCCGCCAAATCGGGCGCCACCGTGGTGCCGGTGCGGATCGACGGCCCCGAATTCAGTCCGTTCGGCCGCATGGCCGGGGTGTTCAAGATCCGCTGGTTTCCGCAAATCAGCATCCGCATCTTGCCGCCGACCACGCTGCCGATGCCGGAGGCGCCGCGTGCGCGCGAGCGTCGGGCGCTGGCGGGCGATCGGCTGATGCAGATCATGATGCGGGCGCGCATGGAGACGCGCGAACCGCAGACGCTGTTCCATGCCTTGCTGGCGGCGCAGCGCCGCTATGGGCGTCGCAAGCCGTGTATCGAAGACATCGCTTTCAAAGAGGACAGCTACCAAACGCTGATCAAGAAATCGCTGGGCGTCAGCCGCATTCTGCAGCGCTTTACCGCCGAAGGGGAACACGTCGGGCTGCTGTTGCCGAACGCCACCATCACCGCGGCGGCGATCTTCGGCGCTTCGCTGCGCAACCGCATTCCGGCGATGCTCAACTACACCGCCGGCGCCAACGGCCTGAACAGCGCGATGACCGCCGCCGGCATCAAGACCATCGTCACCTCGCGCCAGTTCCTGGAGAAGGGCAAACTGACCCACCTGCCGGAGCAGGTGACGCAGGCCAACTGGGTGTATCTGGAGGATCTGAAAGACACCGTTACGCTGGCGGACAAGCTGTGGATCCTGCGGCACTTGCTGCAACCGCAGCGCGCGGCGTTGCCGCAACGCCCGGAGGACGCGGCGCTGATCTTGTTCACTTCCGGCTCCGAAGGCCACCCCAAGGGCGTGGTGCATTCGCATGCCAGCCTGCTGGCCAACGTAGAACAAATTCGCACCATCGCCGATTTCACGCCGCGCGACCGTTTCATGTCATCGCTGCCATTGTTTCACTCGTTCGGCCTGACGGTGGGGCTGCTTACGCCGCTGATCACCGGTAGCCGCATTTTTCTCTACCCCAGCCCGCTGCACTATCGCGTGGTGCCGGAGTTGGTGTATGACCGTAACTGCACGGTGCTGTTCGGCACGGCGACCTTCCTCAACAACTATGCGCGCTTCGCGCATCCGTATGATTTCGCCCGCCTGCGCTATGTGGTGGCCGGCGCGGAGAAACTGGCGGACAGCACCAAACAGATCTATCAGGATAAATACGGCATCCGCATTCTGGAAGGCTATGGCGTGACCGAGTGCGCGCCGGTAGTGTCGATCAACGTGCCGCTGGCGACCAAGGTGGGCACCGTCGGCCGCATCATGCCGCAGATGGAGGCGCGCTTGATCGCGGTGCCGGGCATCGATAACGGCGGCCGTCTGCAGCTGAAGGGGCCGAATATCATGAAAGGCTATCTGCGGGTTGAACGTCCCGGCGAGCTGGAACCGCCGGCGGCGGAAGATGCGAACGGCGTGCTGCAGCCGGGTTGGTATGATACCGGCGATATCGTCAGCCTGGATGAGCAGGGTTACTGCACCATTCGCGGGCGCGTGAAGCGCTTCGCCAAGCTGGCGGGCGAGATGGTGTCGCTGGAGAGCGTCGAATTGCTGGCGCAACGGCTGTCGCCGGAAAAGCTGCATGCCGCCACGGTCAAAAGCGACAGCAGCAAAGGCGAGGCGCTGGTGCTGTTCACCACCGATCCCGCCATTACCCGCGAGGCATTGCTGCGGGTGGCGCGCGAGCTGGGCAGCCCGGAGCTGGCGGTGCCGCGCGATATTCGCCTGTTGAAAACGCTGCCGGTGCTCGGCAGCGGCAAACCTGATTTCGTCACCCTGCGTCATATGGCCGAACAGCCGGAGAGTGCCTGATGAATCCTTCGACCGAATCCCCTTTGTTGTCACGCGGCATGATCGCCGTGATCAGCGCGCAGTTCCTCTCGGCGTTCGGCGACAATGCGTTGCTGTTCGCCACGCTGGCGCTGATCAAGCAGCAGCTGTATCCGGACTGGAGCCAGCCGATCCTGCAGATGGCCTTTGTCGCCACCTACATCATCCTGGCGCCGTTTGTCGGCCAGGTGGCCGACAGCTTCGCCAAAGGGCGGGTGATGATGTTCGCCAACGCCCTGAAGCTGGCGGGGGCGTTGGTGATCTGTTTTGGGGGGAACCCGTTTTGGGGTTACAGCCTGGTCGGCGTGGGTGCCGCCGCGTATTCTCCAGCCAAATACGGCATTCTGGGCGAGATCACCAGCGGCGAGAAGCTGGTCAAGGCTAACGGCCTGATGGAGGCCTCGACCATCGCCGCCATTCTCACCGGTTCGGTGGCCGGAGGTATTCTGGCGGACTGGCACGTGGTAGCGGCGCTGGCGGCCTGCGCGTTGGTTTACGCAGGGGCGGTGGTCGCCAACCTGTATATTCCACGTCTGGCGGCGGCGCGCCCAGGGGCTTCATGGCGGCCGCGGGCCATGACGAACAGCTTCCTTACCGCCTGCGTCACATTATGGCGCGATGGGCAGACGCGTTTCTCTTTGATCGGCACCAGCCTGTTTTGGGGGGCCGGCGTGACGCTGCGTTTTCTGTTGGTGCTGTGGGTGCCGGTGGCGCTTGGCATCGCCGATAACGCCACGCCGACGCTGCTGAACGCCATGGTGGCCGTCGGCATCGTGGTCGGCGCCGGCGCCGCCGCGCGCTTCGTCACGCTGAAGACGGTGAAGCGCTGCATGCCGGCCGGGATCCTGATCGGCGTCGCGGTCGCGGTGTTTGCGTTGCAAACGACCATGCTCAATGCCTACGTCTTGCTGGCGATCATCGGCATGCTGGGGGGCTTCTTCGTGGTGCCGCTCAATGCGTTGCTGCAGGAGCGGGGCAAGCATTCGGTCGGCGCCGGCAATGCGATCGCGGTGCAAAACCTGGGTGAAAACGCCGCCATGTTGCTGATGCTGGGCCTGTATTCTTTGGTCGTGAAGCTGGGCGTGCCTGTGGTGGGCGTCGGCGTAGGGTTTGGCGTGGTGTTTGCGCTGGCGATTAGCGCATTGTGGTGGTCTCAGCGGCGGTGAAACGGGGCGCAGCCTGGCTGCGCCCTCAGAGGAATTAAGGCGCCGGAATGGTAAACCGGGTGTGGATTTCTTCGAGCGCCTGCAGCACGTCCTCATCCAGAATGACGTCAAGGCTGTCGAGGTTGATTTTCAACTGATCCACCGAGGTGGCGCCCAACAGGGTGCTGGCGACGAACGGCTGCTGACGCACGAAGGCCAAGGCCATCTGCGAAGGATCCAGTCCGTGTTTTTTGGCCAGCGCCACGTATTCGGCGATCGCCAACTGGGTTTGCTGCCCTGAATAACGGTTGAAGCGGGTGAACAGCGTATTGCGCGCGCCGGCCGGTTTTGCGCCGTTGAGGTATTTACCGCTCAGGGTGCCGAACGCCAGGCTGGAATAGGCCAGCAGTTCCACCCCTTCGTGCTGGCTGATCTCGGCCAGGCCAATCTCAAAGCTGCGGTTCAGCAGGCTGTACGGGTTTTGAATCGACACGATGCGCGGCAGCTCATGTTTCTCCGCCAGCTGCAGGTAGCGCATCACGCCCCAGGGCGTTTCATTGGAAACCCCGATATAGCGGATCTTGCCGGCGCGCACCTGCTCGGTCAGCGCCTCCAGCGTTTCCAACAGCGTGACCGTAGCTTTGTCGTCGGTGTATTGATAGTTGAGTTTGCCAAAGCAGTTGGTGGCGCGCTGCGGCCAGTGCAATTGATAAAGATCGAGATAATCGGTGTTCAGCCGTTTGAGGCTGGCGTCCAGCGCGGCGCGGATGTTCTTGCGATCGAGCGCCTGCTGCGGGCGGATGCTGCTGTCGGTGCCGCGCACCGGCCCCGAAACTTTGCTGGCCAGGACGATTTTTTCGCGATTGCCGCGCGCCTTGATCCAACTGCCGATATAGCTCTCGGTCAGGCCCTGGGTTTCCGGGCGGGGCGGCACCGGGTACAGTTCGGCGGTGTCTATCAGGTTCACGCCTGCGGCCAATGCATAGTCCAGTTGCGCATGGGCGTCGGCTTCGCTGTTCTGTTCGCCAAAGGTCATGGTGCCCAGTCCCAGCACGCTCACTTCTAAAGAACTGTGGGGAATACGGTGGTATTGCATTAACGGCCTTCCTTTCTTGTTAGCGCTGACGGGCCGCGCGGCCCGGTGAAACAGGAGCCCAATTCAGAAGACGGCGCAAAGTCCGTCGGGCGGCGATGTCGCCTTTCCTGACTATAACCAAGCGGTGAAGATGGGGGAAGCGGATTCAGTGCGCAGGCGAATGAGGGCTACCGCGCTTGAACGGGCGATAGCCGGCGAGCGGTGATTAGCGTTCGATAACCTGGGAAACCTGATCGCCATTGATCTGGCGGTGGTTGCCTTTCTCGTCTTTATAACTGATGAGTCCGGTGTCTGTGTCGATCTCCGGTTTGCCTTGCGTCAGGATCATGTTGCCGTCTTTAGTCGCCATGACGTAGTCGCTGGAACATCCCGCCAAACCGGCGGCCATAACCAGCGCAGACACTGCCATTACCCACTTTTTCATCCTGCGGATCCTCGATTATGCAGAAAACAATGTTCTTTCAAGATTAGCAAACTCTCGGCTGGGGGCGTCTCAGATAAGTCTTTATCTGATAAGAAAAAGTGAAATGAGGGGGCAATGAAACGGCGGAAGCCGCCGGTGGCGGCTTCCATATCGCGTTATTCCGGCGCGTGATTTTTTTTGCTGCGCATCAGATTGAGCGCTTCTACCGACATGGAGAAGAACATGGCGAAATAGATGTAGCCTTTCGGCACGTGCACCTGGAAGCTTTCCAGCATCAGCGTGAAGCCCACCAGGATCAGGAACGCCAGCGCCAGCATTTTTACCGACGGATGGCGGTTAACGAACTCGCCGATCGGCCGGGCGGCGAACATCATCACGCCGACGGCGATCACCACCGCCGCCATCATGATGAACAGATGGTCGGAAAGGCCCACGGCGGTAATCACCGAATCCAGACTGAAGATGATATCCAACAGCATGATTTGCACGATCGCGCCGAAGAAGCTGTGCACCTTGGTGTGGTGCTCTTCTTCCGAACCTTCGATGGTTTCGTGGATCTCTTTGCTGGCTTTCCAGATCAGGAACAATCCCCCCAGCAGCAGGATTAAATCGCGGGCGGAAATGGCGTGATCCAGCACGGTGAACAGCGGGTGCGTCAAGCGGATCACCCAGGCGATGGAGGCCAGCAGCGCCAGGCGCATCAGCATGGCGGCGGCCAGCCCGAGCCGGCGAGCTTTGTTCTGTTGCGCTTTGGGCAGCTTGGCTACCACCAGCGACAGAAAAATGATGTTATCAATACCCAGTACGATCTCAAGAATGGTTAGCGTACCTAACGCTAACCAGGCATTGGGATCCATAATCCATTCGAACATTGCCCGACACACCTTAATAAATGCAAAGCGTGAATTATACGCGTTTATCGCGGCGCTGACAGGGTTAGCTAAACCAGAGTTAAACGAAATCGCTTAGATTGAGAAATGTCTTGCCAGCAGCGCGCCGGTAAAACCCTTTTTCAGATAGAAACCGCGCGGCAGCGTCATGATAGGTTGCCCCTGTTCGCCGATGGCTTCGGTGAGCGCCTTGTTGTTGGCCGCTTTGGGGCGCAGTTGCAGCACTTCGCCGTGGCGTGCGGTGATGCGTTCTACGTGACCGAGCACGATCAGATCCATCAGTTCTTCCCAATCGCGGCGCAACCTCTCTTCTTCTTCTAGGCTCGGGCTCCACAGCAGCGGCGAACCGACGCGGCGCTGGGCCAGCGGGATTTGCCGTTCGCCTTCTACCGGTATCCACAACACGCGTGCCAGCTTGTGGCGAACGTGGCTGCTGGCCCAGGTGACGCCGCTGTTGCCGGTGAGCGGGGCGACGCAGACGAAAGTGGTTTCCAGCGGTTTGCCGGCGGCGTCGACAGGAATGGTTTTTAGCTCAATGCCCAACTCGGGAAAATCCTGTTCCGGTTTGCTGCCGGCCATGGCGCCGAGGTACAGCTCCAGCAGCATGCCCACCCAGCCTTTATCGCGTTTCAGATCCTTGGGGATCGGCAATTGCGCACGGGCGGCCAGTTCGCCAAAGCTGAAGCCGGCCAGCGCCTGAGCGCGCTCGAACAGCTGCCGTTCATTTTCCGGCGGGGGCGGCAAAGGGGATAAAAATGCCATAAATCAAGCCTGTCGAATTTGGTTGA
>NZ_JVEL01000391.1:0-17444 GCF_001076875.1 Serratia sp. 506_PEND | reverse complement strand
CACAGATTGTCTGATAAATTGTTAAAGAGCAGTGCCGAGAAACTCATCGGCGCGGGCTGCGTATACTACGCTTTTCGCCCGGAGAGTCAAGCGTTTATTTCGCTTTCTTCTCGCTGACCCGGCGGCTTGTCAGTCGTTGTTCCCGGTCAGTGGAGGCGCATTATAGGGAGTTCTCGGCAGGCCGCAACCCCTATTTTCAATATTTTTTCCGACCGTTGAATGTTTAACCAAAACACCGTTAAAGCGGCAGTTTTTTCAACGATTTAAAGCCATAACCCTGCAAAACGGGCAATAAAGCGTCAGTATCTTCATTTAACGCCATGCAATACGCCAGATTCTCTTCCTGGCTCGAGACCAGATTTTCCTGCGTTGAGATGAGCCAGGCGGTGCGGCGGGCAATCGCCGCGCCGGAATCCACCAGCCGGGTGCCTTCCGGCAACACCTGCATCAACTCTTCAGCTAATAGAGGGAAATGGGTGCAGCCCAGCACGACAGTATCCGGCGGCTCGCGCATGCTCAGCCACGGATGCAGGATCTTCTTCAGCACCGGCAGCGGCACGGCTTCGCCATGCAGCTTGGCCTCCGCCAGCTCCACCAGCTCTGAAGAGCCCAGCAGTTCAATCTTACAGTCGGTAGCAAAACGGGAAATCAGTTCGTGGGTGTAGCTGCGCTGTACGGTGCCACGGGTCGCCAACAGGCCGACAATGCCGTTAACGGTAAGACGGGCGGCAGGCTTGATGGCGGGCACCACGCCCACGACCGGGAAACTGAAACGCTCGCGCAGGGCCGGCAAGGAAACGGTGCTGGCGGTGTTGCAGGCAATGACGACAATCGCCAGAGGATGACGTTGCTGCACCGCGCCGACAATTTCCAGCACGCGCTCAACGATAAACTCTTCGGACTTCTCGCCGTAGGGGAACGCCACGTTGTCGAAAGCGTATATATAGTGGAGATCCGGCAGCAACTGCCGAACCTCCTGGTACACCGACAGCCCGCCGACGCCGGAATCAAAAACCAGCACCGTCGGGCGAGGTGTGGCGGTGCTGTTAGAAGGTATAGCTTCCAGTGAGGTAGTACTCTCTTCCTGGAGTAGCGTAGCCATAGGCCGTCTCATAATCTTTATCAAACAGGTTGGCAATTCTACCACGAACTGTCAGATGAGATGTGACCGGATACGAAACTGCGAGATCCCACAGGCTCACGCCGCCAAGTTTAACGCTTTGTTCCGGATAGGTACTGTAATCCTTGTCATAACGTTGACCCAGATATTGATAAGTCACCGCCCAGTCAAAGTCATACAGCTGCCAGTCCAGCTCATATTTCACCTGCTGCTTGGCGCGCCGCAGCAGCACTTCATTGGTCTTGGCGTTGCGAGGGTCGACATAGTCATAACCAATCTGATGCGTCAACGGGCCGGTATCAAACGAGGCCGTAGCTTCAATCCCTTTGATGGTCGCCTTGCCCACGTTGTAATAGACGTAGTTGGTTTCCCCCGTGGAATCGATCAAATTGTCGATGTCGTTGCGATAACCGGAGATGCGCCAGGTCACCGGGCCGGTCAGCCCTTCAAAACCGCCTTCCCACTGCTTGCTTTCTTCCGGTTTCAGATCGGTGTTGTTACCGAAGTTGCCGTATAGCTGGCTCATATTCGGTGCTTTGAACGCCGTGCCATACGACGCGATAAAGCGGTACCCCTCGACGAACTCCCAGGCCGCACTGGTTTGCCAGGTGCCGTGCCAGCCAAACTCGGAATGATCGTCGCCTCGAACCGCACCTTCCAACGTTACCGGGCCAACCAGTTGCTGGGCGGTCAGGTAGATGCCTGCATCACGTTGGCTTTTTTCACCCTTCACGGTGGTGGAATCCGGTTTGATTTTCTGTTGCTGCCAGTCAACGCCAGAGCTTACGGTACCCTCTCCAACCTGCAGCGTATTGCCCCACTGCAGGTTGTACTGTTCGGAATCCACCAAGCTGGCCGAGCTGTCATACATACCGCGGCGAGGATCGTAATCGTAATCCTTGCTGTGGCTGTAGCTGCCGATCAATTGTGTTGCGTAAATCCCTTCTTTATAACGCAATCCGGTGTCCCAGGTTTGGCTGTACAGTTTGCGAGTATCTAATAGAGGGCTGGTTGGGGAGGAATAATAACCATCGTACGCCGTGCGGTTGTCGTAGCCATACCCGCGTACGAAGCCGCTGACCGATTCGCTGAACTGATGCTCAAGCGCGCCATACAACGACTTACTCATAAAGCCATCGCGATCCTGTTGGCTTTGCATGCCGGTGCTGCCATAGGCCACCACGTCATACCCTTTGGTATAGGTGTAATTCCCCGCCACCGTCGCCACGGTGCTGTCACCCAGTTGTTGTTGGGTTGACGCGTCATAGGATTGATAACCGTTGGAGCCGATGCCGGCTGAGAGCGTCGTGCCGTTCTTTTCGCGGGTGGTAATAATGTTGACCACGCCGCCGATGGCATCGGAGCCGTACACCGCCGAGCGCGGGCCGCGAATGTATTCGACTTTCTGCACCAGCGAAATCGGGATTTGGCTAAGGTCGGAAGAACCGCTGACGCCCGCCTGATTAAGGCGAATGCCGTCAATTAGCACCAGCACGTGGCTGGAGTTGGTGCCGCGAATAAACAGCGAGCTCTTTTGTCCCAACCCACCGTTTTGGCCAACGTCCACGCCCGGCAAGCGGCGCATCACGTCGGTCAGGCTCTTGGCCTGCCAGCGATCGATATCGTTACGGGTGACGATGGAAGTCGGCGCCAACACGGAAGAAACCGGCTGCGGGAAGCGGTTGGCGGTCACCACCAGGTTATCGCCATTCGTGGCTGTGGTGTTGTCTTGCGCCCATCCAGAAAAAGCCGTGACGGAGGAGACCACCGCCAGCAGCGTATTTTTTGTAATTGTCATGAGAAAAGCATCCAAACTTAATTGGCGGATGCCGCAGGATCATGGCCGGTAGTTCGCGACGGCCACGGACATTGCGACGTAACACCGGCAGGTCTTCGGGCTTGGGATTTGCGGGCCGCGGGGCGCGACCGGCAACGGGCGATGACTTCCCATCCTGCAATGGACAGTGTCTGCGTCGAAACGCTATCGCCGTGACTTCCCCTTACCGCTGCGCGTCAGCTCCGGATTCACACCGGATTCCCTTTTCACTCGCTGCTTGAGGCCGGACGGCAATGCTACGATCAATGCAAATAGATGTCTAGACTGCTATTAATGTTACAAATAATAAACGCGACAAAACTGGACTTCACGGGCTGATTCCCTACAATCCCCGCTGATCAAATTTGCCTGACGAGAAGACACACATGACGCCCGAGAATTTGCCTATTGAACGTTACGATGACCAACTGGCGGAGAAAGTCGCCCGCCTGAAGACGTTGATGTCACCGTTCGCGGCGCCCGAGCCGGAAGTGTTCCGCTCGCCAGTCGACCACTACCGCATGCGCGCCGAGTTCCGCATCTGGCACGACGCGGACGACATGTATCACATCATGTTCGATCAGCAGACCAAGCAGCGTATTCGCGTCGATCAATTCCCGGCCGCCAGCGAACTGATCAACCGCCTGATGAGCGCCCTGATCGCCGCGCTGAAACCGGAGCCGATCCTGCGCCACAAGCTGTTTCAGATCGATTATCTGTCGACGCAAAGCGGCAAAATCATCGCCTCGCTGCTGTACCACCGCAAGCTGGATGACGTTTGGCAACGGCGCGCCGAGCAGCTGCGCGACGAGCTGCGCGCTCAGGGTTTTGACCTGCAGTTGATCGGCCGGGCGTCGAAGACCAAAATCATGCTCGACCAGGATTATGTTGACGAAGTGCTGACGGTCGCTGGCCGCGATATGATCTATCGCCAGGTGGAAAACAGCTTCACTCAACCCAACGCGGCCATGAACGTGCAGATGCTGGAATGGGCGCTGGCGGTCACCGCCGGTTCCAAAGGCGATTTGCTGGAACTGTATTGCGGCAACGGCAACTTCTCGCTGGCGTTGGCGCGCAATTTCGAGCGCGTGCTGGCGACCGAGATCGCCAAGCCGTCGGTGGCGGCGGCACAGTACAACATCGCCGCCAACCATATCGACAACGTGCAGATCATCCGCATGGCGGCGGAAGACTTCACCCAGGCGATGAACGGAGTACGCGAATTCAACCGGTTGAAAGGCATCGATCTGAGCGGCTACAACTGCGAGACGATTTTCGTCGATCCGCCGCGCAGCGGGCTGGACGCGGAAACGGTGAAGATGGTGCAGGCTTACCCGCGCATTCTGTATATTTCATGCAATCCGGAAACGCTGTGCGCCAACCTGGAAACGCTGCAGGCCACGCACCGGGTCAGCCGTCTGGCGCTGTTCGACCAGTTCCCGTATACCCATCACATGGAATGCGGCGTGTTGCTGGAAAAACACCGCTGATACGACAGGGGCGCCATATGGCGCCCCGTTTCATTACGGCTCTTGAGTCGGCGCATCCAGCGTCTTGCGCGCCTTCAGCTTGACCCCAATCCACAGCACCAGCGCCACACACACTACCGACGGCAGGAAGTTGGAACCGATCTGCGGGTATTCGGCGCGCACGATGGCGCTGTACATCAGCAGCCCCAGCAGGAAGCAGGCCGCCGCCAGCTTCGGCATGCCGTCCGGCATGGCGCGGTTCAGGTAACGCTGATGCAGGCAGTACACCGCCAGCACCAACGCAATCAGCGGGAAGATCGAAAACGGCACCACCGAGCTGAACAGCGCGGCAAAGGAACCGTTGATCGAAAGGCCGGCAATCAACGCCAGCAGTAAGGTGCCATTTTCACGGCCTGGTTTTTCCATCATTGTTTACCTTTTTTATACGTGGGACACAGAAGCTTTTTCTTGTTCGCGACGATACCAGTAATACGCCCCTTTGGAGATCATACGCAATTGCAGCACCAGCCGCTCTTCCAGCTGCTGCCGCTGCTCGACGTCGATATCCAGCGCTTCCGCGCCGGCGCTGAACACGATGGTGACCATCGCCTCCGCCTGCGCTTCGGTAAAGCTGCGCGGCATGTGATTTTCCAACTCGAGGTAGTCCGCCAGTTCGGCGATGAAATGCTGGATCTCGCGCGCCACCGCCGCACGAAATGCCGCCGACGTGCCGGAGCGCTCGCGCAGCAGCAGGCGGAAGGCGTTCGGGTTGTTGCCGATAAATTCCATAAAGGTGGACACCGAGGTGCGGATCACGCTGCCGCCCTTGGCGATGCGTTGGCGCGCCTGGCGCATCAACTGACGCAGCATCAGGCCGCTTTCGTCCACCATGGTCAGCCCCAGCTCATCCACGTCGCGGAAATGGCGGTAAAACGACGTGGGCGCGATGCCCGCCTCGCGTGAAACTTCCCGCAGGCTCAGGCTGGCGAAACTGCGTTCGGCGCTCAGCTGGCTGAATGCGGCTTCGATCAGGGAACGACGAGTCCGTTCTTTTTGTTGTGCTCTGACGCCCATATGCATATCCGGATAGGTTCCATTCTCTCAGTCTAACGCCCTAGACTCGGCAATATAGCAAATTTTATTGCAACAGCATTTATACTAACGCGCTCTATCACACTTCCGCCCTGAGCCGATTGTACTTTGACTCAAAAAGCCTAATGGTGATTGGGTGAGCAGCGCTATGATGTTAAGATACCGTTGTAATCTTGTATAAAAAAACAGGTCTCTCCTACATGCAACAGCACTATCAATTTGATGCCATTGTGATTGGCTCGGGCCCTGGTGGTGAAGGTGCCGCCATGGGGCTGGTGAAACAGGGCGCCCGCGTGGCCGTTATCGAACGGTACAACAACGTAGGCGGCGGATGTACCCACTGGGGCACCATCCCTTCCAAAGCCCTCCGCCACGCCGTCAGCCGCATTATCGAATTCAACCAGAACCCGCTTTACAACAACTCGCGCACGCTCAGCGCGACCTTCCCTGACATTTTACGCCACGCCGATAACGTCATCAGCCAGCAGACCCGCATGCGCCAAGGGTTTTATGAGCGGAACCAGTGCAAACTGTTCGCCGGCGACGCACGCTTCATCGACGCCAACACCGTCAGCGTCAGCTACATGGACGGCACCCAGGACACCATCCGCGCCGACCACATCGTGATCGCCTGCGGCTCGCGCCCTTACCATCCGGCCAGCGTCGATTTCAATCACCCGCGCATCTACGACAGCGACTCCATTCTCGAGCTGAGCCATGAACCGCGCCACGTGATCATTTACGGCGCCGGGGTGATCGGCTGTGAATATGCGTCTATCTTCCGCGGTCTGAACGTCAAGGTGGATCTGATCAACACCCGCGACCGCCTGCTGGCGTTCCTCGATCAAGAGATGTCGGATTCGCTCTCTTATCACTTCTGGAACAACGGCGTGGTGATCCGCCACAACGAAGAATTCGAGAAGATCGAAGGCACCGAAGACGGCGTGATCGTGCACCTGAAGTCCGGCAAGAAGGTGAAAGCGGACTGCCTGCTGTACGCCAACGGCCGTACCGGCAACACCGATTCGTTGGGGTTGGAGAACGTCGGTCTGGAGTCGGACAGCCGCGGGTTGCTGAAGGTGAACAGCATGTATCAAACCGCGCTGTCGCACATCTACGCGGTCGGTGACGTGATCGGCTATCCGAGCCTGGCTTCCGCCGCCTACGATCAGGGCCGCATCGCCGCCCAGGCGATCGCTTCCGGCGAAGCCAGCGGCCATCTAATCGAAGATATCCCGACCGGCATCTACACCATTCCGGAAATCAGCTCCGTCGGCAAAACCGAGCAGGAATTGACGGCGATGAAAGTGCCGTATGAAGTGGGACGCGCCCAGTTCAAGCATCTGGCGCGCGCGCAGATCGCCGGGATGAACGTCGGCAGCCTGAAGATCCTGTTCCATCGCGACACCCTGCAGATCCTCGGGATCCACTGCTTCGGCGAGCGTGCGGCGGAGATCATCCACATCGGTCAGGCGATCATGGAACAGAAAGGTGAAGGCAATACTATCGAGTATTTCGTTAATACGACCTTCAACTATCCGACCATGGCCGAAGCCTACCGGGTGGCGGCGCTTAACGGCTTAAACCGCCTGTTTTAACGCGCTGTCGATGTAGCCCTGCATGTGCTCGCGGATCGCTTCGGCCAACTGCTCATAACGGCTGCGCAGTGGGGAACCGGGGCGATACACCAACGCGATGGTGCGCTTCGGTTCCGGCTTGTAGCAATCCAGATAGCACACGCCGTCGCGTTCGCGCTGCGGCGGCACCGCCAGTGACGGCAGCAGGGTAATGCCGCTGCCGGCAGCGACCATATTGCGCAACGTTTCCAGACTGGTGGCGCGGAAGTGAGTATCTTCGTCCGCGCCCGCCTGGAAGCAGAAGCCCATCGCCTGATCGCGCAGGCAGTGGCCATCTTCCAGCATCAGCAGCTTCTCTCCCGCCAAATCCGGCATCGCCACGCGCTCGCGCTGCGCCCACGGGTGATCGGAATACACCGCCAGCTTCATCGGTTCATCGAACAGAGGCACTTCGATAAACGCCTCGGTTTCCTTCACCAACGCCAGAATGGCGCAGTCCAGTTTGCCGCTGTCGAGTTGCGCCAGCAGTTGGTGGGTTTGCGCTTCGTGCAGGTACATTTCCAGTTTCGGGAAAGTTTTGTGCAGTGTCGGTATGATCTGCGGCAGCAGATAAGGCCCCACGGTCGGGATCAGGCCGATGTGCAGCGGCCCGGACATGGCTTCGCCCTGCTGGCTGGCCATCTCCTTCAACACTTTCACTTCGCGCAGCACGGTACGCGCCTGCTCCACCAGCAACAGACCCGCCTGGGTGAACAGCACCTTGCGGCTGGTGCGCTCGAGCAGCATGACGCCCAACTCGTCTTCCAGCTTGCGGATCTGCCCGCTCAGCGTGGGCTGGCTCACATGGCATGAATCGGCCGCACGGCGGAAGTGCCGGTGCTCAGCCAAGGCGACCAGATACTCTAAATCACGAATATTCATTGTTTCCCTCCATTCCATGATAGCTCATGGCGATAGATAAGATAGCAATGAGCGATTAGATCTATCAAGCCCCAGCGACAATAATGTGTCCCAACGAAGCGATATCGCGCTAAATGCTAAAAATTACTTTTCCTAATTAAGGGGTTAATCAATGTTTACCAGTCAAGAAGGCAAGAAAGTTCCTCAGGTTACTTTCCACACCCGTCAGGGCGACCAATGGATTGATGTGACCACTGATGACCTGTTCAAAAACAAAACCGTTATCGTGTTCTCGCTGCCGGGCGCGTTTACGCCGACCTGCTCTTCAAGCCATCTGCCGCGTTACAACGAGCTGTCCAGCGTATTCAAACAACACGGCGTCGACAGCATTCTGTGCGTCTCGGTGAACGACACCTTCGTGATGAACGCCTGGAAAGCCGACCAACATGCGGAAAACATCACCTTCGTGCCGGACGGTAACGGTGAATTCACCAAAGGCATGAACATGCTGGTCGAGAAAGCGGATCTGGGCTTTGGCCCTCGCTCATGGCGCTACTCAATGCTGGTGCGCAACGGCGTGGTCGAGAAAATGTTTGTCGAGCCGAACAAGCCGGGCGACCCGTTTGAAGTGTCCGATGCCGACACCATGCTGAAATACCTGGCGCCGGAATTCAAAGTGCAGGAATCGGTCTCTCTGTTCACCAAACCGGGCTGCCCATTCTGCGCCAAAGCCAAGCAGATGCTGCAAGAGCGTGGCATTCAGTATGAAGAGATCGTGCTGGGCAAAGACGCCACCACCGTCAGCCTGCGCGCCGTCAGCGGCCGCGCCACGGTGCCGCAAGTATTCATCGGCGGTCGTCACATCGGCGGCAGCGACGATCTGGAAACCTTCCTGTCAGCTTAATAAGTAATAACAAAGCCAACGTGAACTTTGGCGGGCTACGGCCCGCCCTTTTTTTACCTTTCAGGAGCGGATATGAAACTGTTGAACGTTGATGTCGCGGTCATCGGCGGCGGCACCGCAGGGCTCGGCGCCTACCGCGCGGCCAAACTGTCTACCCCCAGCGTGGTGATGATTGAAGGCGGGCCTTACGGCACCACCTGTGCGCGCGTCGGCTGCATGCCATCCAAATTATTGATCGCCGCCGCCGAAGCGGTGCATCAAATCGAGCGCGCGCCTGGCTTTGGCGTGCACCCAACCGGCAAAACGCGTATCGACGGACGCGAGGTGATGGCGCGCGTCAAACGCGAACGCGACCGTTTCGTCGGCTTCGTGCTGGAAGGCGTGGACGAGATCCCGGCCGCCGACAAAATTCAGGGCTATGCCCGCTTTATCGACGACAACATGCTGCAGGTCGATGACCATACGCGCATCGTGGCGCAGCGCATCGTGATCGCCACCGGTTCCCGCCCCAGTTGGCCGGCGCCGTGGAACGAACTGGGCGATCGCCTGATCGTCAACGACGACGTGTTCAACTGGGATGACTTGCCGCAATCCGTAGCGGTATTCGGCCCCGGCGTCATCGGGCTGGAGCTGGGGCAAGCGCTGCACCGCCTCGGCGTCGACACCAAGGTATTCGGCATCGGCGGCGCCGTCGGGCCGCTGACCGACAGCGCCGTGCGCGATTACGCCGCCAAAGCGCTGGGGGAAGAGTTCTACCTCGACGCCGACGTGAAGGTAGAGATGATGCAGCGCGAAGGCGACCGCGTATTTATCCGCTATCAGGATCTGCAGGGCCAACCGCAGGAGATCCTGGTGGACTACGTGCTGGCCGCCACCGGCCGCCGCCCCAACGTCGATCGGTTGGGCCTCGAAAATACCGGCTTGCAGCTCGACGCCCGAGGCGTGCCGCTGGCCGACCGCCTGACGATGCAAACCAGCGTGCCGCATATTTTCATTGCCGGCGACGCCAGCAACCAACTGCCGCTGCTGCACGAGGCCAGCGATCAGGCGCGCATCGCCGGCGCCAACGCCGGCAGCTTCCCGGAGATCAATCCGGGTCTGCGCCGCAGCGCGATTTCGGTGGTGTTCTCCGATCCGCAGATCGCGATGGTCGGCTCAACCTTCCGCGAGCTGAGCGAGAAGTTCAGCGCCTGCGGCTGCTTTGAAGTGGGCAACGTCTCGTTTGAGAATCAGGGCCGCTCGCGGGTGATGCTGCGCAACAAAGGCATTCTGCACGTCTACGGCGAGCAAGGCACCGGCCGTTTCCTCGGCGCGGAAATGATCGGCCCGGACGCCGAACACATCGCGCACCTGCTGGCCTGGGCGCACCAGCAGCAGATGACCGTCGATCAGATGCTGGACATGCCGTTCTATCATCCGGTGATCGAAGAAGGCTTGCGCACCGCGCTGCGCGACCTGCAGGCGAAGCTCAAGCTCGGCGCGACCGAAATCGAGCGCTGTCAGCGCTGTCCGGGCGAATAACCTCTTATTCTCCGTTCATCCCCACCGGGCCTTCAGGCCCGGTTTTTTGCGTAGCACTTCCCTCTTGCCTCACGGCCCTTCTGCGCTCATTTTTTATGCGTCGACATTGAAGCGATACCAATAGCGATACTAAAATGAAGAAAGGAGCCAAAATGGAGGAAGAACATGGAAAGGCATGAACACTATACCTATCGCATCACCTGGTCAGCGGAAGATCGTGAATATGTCGGGCTGTGCGCCGAATTCCCCTCGCTGTCCTGGCTGGCCGCCACGCGTACCGGCGCATTGGAGGGTATCGAGAAAGTGGTGAGCGAAACGATCGCCGATATGCTGGCGCAAGGCGAAACGCCGCCGCAGGCGCTGGCGGAAAAGAACTTCAGCGGAAAACTGGTGTTGCGCATGACGCCGGAACAGCATCGCCGGCTGGCGATCGGCGCGATGGAGGAAGGCGTGAGCCTGAACCGTTACCTGTGCGCACGCCTGGCGGGGTAAAGGTTCAAGGGCGGCGCAAGGCCGCCCTTGTCGTCGTCAAGCCAAACGCTGTTTCGCTGCGGCGATTGCCGCCGCGACCTGCTGCGGCGCGACGCCGCCTTTGGCCGCACGCTTGTCCAGGCAGGATTGCAACGCTAGGATCGGGTAGACATCGTCGCCGATCGTCGCGCTGAACTGCTGCAAATCCCCCAGCGGCAGCGCTTCCAGCGGTTTGCCTTGGCGAATCGCTTCTACCACCGCCTCACCGACGATATGGTGCGCTTCGCGGAACGGCACGCCTTTGGCGACCAGGTAGTCCGCCAGCTCGGTGGCGTTGGCATAACCCTGCTCCGCCGCTTCCCGGCAGCGCGGACGCTTCACCTGAATGCCGTCCAGCACCAGCGCCGCCATCTGCAGGCAGTCCATCCAGGTGTCGAGCGCGTCGAACAACCCTTCTTTATCTTCCTGCATGTCTTTGTTGTACGCCAGCGGCAGGCCTTTCAGCGTCATCATCATGCCGGTCAGCGCGCCCTGCACGCGGCCGCACTTGCCGCGGATCAGCTCCAGCGCATCCGGGTTTTTCTTCTGCGGCATCAGCGAAGAGCCGGAGGTCACGCGGTCAGACAGCTCGACAAACGCCGCCTCGCCGCTGTTGAAGAAGATCAGATCTTCGGCGAAGCGCGACAGGTGAACCATGCTGATGGCGGCGTTGGACAGCAGCTCCAGCACGTGATCGCGATCGGAGACGCTGTCCAGGCTGTTGCGGGTCGCCGAGGCAAAGCCCAGCCAGCCGGCCAGCTGCTCGCGATCGATAGGATAAGCGGTGCCGGCCAGCGCGCCGCTGCCCAGCGGGCTGACGTCCAGCCGTTTCAGGGTATCCTGCAGACGGCTCTCATCGCGCGCCAGCATCTCGACATAGGCCAGGCACCAGTGCGCGAAAGTCACCGGCTGCGCGCGTTGCAGGTGGGTATACCCCGGCATCACCGCATCCTGGTTGGCTTCAGCAGTCTCCACCAGCGCCTGCTGCAGTTGGACGATCGCCTGATGCAGATCGCCGATCTGCTGTTTGCACCACAGCTTCAGATCGGTCGCGACCTGATCGTTGCGGCTGCGGCCGGTGTGCAGCTTCTTGCCCAAGTCGCCGACCTTCTCGATCAGCTTCTGCTCCACCCAGCTGTGGATGTCTTCCGCATCGCTTTGGACGATCGCCAAAGGATCGGCCTGGACTTCCTTCAGTAGCGCATTCAGCGCCTGCTCCAGCTGCTGTTGCTCCGCTGCGGTCAACACGTTAACGGTCACCAGCGCCTTCGACCAGGCCACCGAGCCCACGATATCCTGCTCCGCCAGGCGATAATCGAACCGCAGCGAATCATTGAGTTGTTTGAACCGCTGATCCGCCGCCTGAGTGAACCGTCCGCCCCAAAGTGCCATACCTTTACTCCTGAATTTTTATGCGAAAGGGCGCAGCATGCTGCGCCCTTGCAGAGTCACGCCAATCGGTTATTTATTCTTTTTCTCGTTCAACGCGCGGATGCGTGAAGACAGAGAGAACAGGCGGATAAAGCCGCCCGCGTGGCTGTGATCGTAAACTTCGTCTTCGCCGAAGGTGGCGAACTCTTCTGAGTACAGGCTGTTGGCGGATTTTTTCTGGGTCGCCGTCACCTGGCCTTTGTACAGCTGCAGCACCACTTCGCCGTTCACCTCTTCAGCCAGCGCTTCGGCAGAGGCCTGCAGCGAACGGCGCAGCGGCGCGAACCAACGGCCGTCGTACACCACATAAGACATCTCCAGGCCCAGCTGCTCGCGCCATTTGAAGCTGTCGCGATCCAGCACCAGCTGCTCGATGGCGCGCAGCGCCGCCACCATGATGGTGCCCCCCGGGGTCTCATAGCAGCCGCGGGATTTGATGCCCACCAGACGGTTTTCCACGATGTCGATACGGCCGACGCCGTGCTTGGCGCCCAGCGCGTTCAGGGTTTCCAGGCACTGGTACGGCGACAGCGCTTTACCGTTAACCGCCACGACGCGGCCTTTCTCGACGGTAACGGTCACCTGCTCAGGCTGGTCCGGCGCTTCCTGCGGATCGACGGTCCATACCCAGCAATCCTTGTTCGGCGCATTCCACGGGCTTTCCAGCACGCCGCCTTCGGTGGAAATGTGCCAGGCGTTCTCATCGCGGCTGTAAATCTTCTCCAGCGACGCGGTGGTCGGGATGTTGCGCTCTTTCAGGTAATCCAGCAGCGCTTCACGGGAACGCAGGTTCCACTCACGCCACGGCGCCACCACTTTCAACTGCGGCGCCAGCGCGGTGTAGGTGGTTTCGAAACGCACCTGATCGTTGCCTTTGCCGGTCGCGCCGTGGCACAGCGCGTCGGCGCCCACTTTCAACGCCAGCTCGACCTGCGCCTTGGCGATGATCGGCCGCGCCATCGAGGTGCCCAGCAGGTAGCTGCCTTCGTACAGGGCGCCGGTCTGCAGCACCGGATAAACGTAATCGCGGATAAATTCTTCACGCAGATCGACCACGTGGCATTCAGAGGCACCGGACTGCAGGGCTTTTTGCTCCACGCCTTCCAGATCGCTGCGCTCCTGGCCGATGTCCGCCACGAACGCCACCACTTCACAGCCGCCGTAGTTCTCTTTCAGCCATGGAATGATGGCCGAGGTATCCAGGCCGCCGGAGTACGCCAGAACGATTTTTTTGATGCCTTGGTTTTGCATGATCTATTCCTTTCTAATTCTAAAATTAAGCGAGGATCCGGGTGCCAATCGACACGCCGTTAAACAAAGCAGGAAGCTGATCGGCATGGCGCCAGCTGGCGATATCCACCGGGCGGCCGAGGGTACGGGCGGCGTCGAGCGCCGCATTCACCTTCACCACCATACCATCGGTGATGATGCCTTGCGCGATCAGTTGTTCCGCTTTTTGCGCCGTCATTTCCGCAATGCGTTGCCCCTTGCCGTCGAGGATGCCGCTGACGTCCGACAGCAGGATCAGATCCGCCCCCAGCGTCGCCGCCAGCGCCGTCGCCGCCTGATCGGCGTTCACGTTCATTAACTGCCCTTCGGCGGTGATGCCGATGGAGCTGATAACCGGCAGGTAGCCGGCGCCCAGCAGGGTATTGAGCAGCGCGGGCGAGCCGGGCTGCGCGTTGCCGACGTGGCCCAATGCCGGATCGAGCGGGGTCACGACCGCGCTGCCGCCATCCGCCAGGCTCAGGCCGACGGCGTTGATTTGGTGTTTAATCGCCCACGCCAGCAGCGTTTTGTTGGCGGTGCCGGCCAGCGCGCCGGTGATGATGTCGATCTGATCGGCCGGCGTGACCCGCAGGCCGTTCTTTTTCACCACCGGCAAAGCGAGCTGCTTCATCAGTTCGTCCACCACGCAGCCGCCGCCGTGGACGATCACCAACGGGCGCTGGTGCTGCTGCCGATAGCTGTCCAACGCGGTAAACAGACGCTCCAGCGCTTCTTCACTGTCTAATAACACGCCACCTAACTTGATAATTAACGGGTTCATTGCTGTTTACTCACGCTGGTTTAAAGGAGTGATTGGGTTTCCGGGAAGCCGAAACGGATATTCAGGCATTGCACCGCCTGCGCCGCCGCGCCTTTCAGCAGGTTGTCTTCCGCCGCCACGGCGATCAGATGCTCGCCCTGCACCGCAAAGCCGATGTCGCAGAACGGCAGCCCCACCACCGCTTTCAGCGCCGGCACGCCCTGGTCGTACAACCGCACCAGCGGCTTGTCGTCATAGGCGGCGTGATAGGCGGCGGCCACGTCCTGCGCGGTCACGCCGGCTTTCAGGCGGCAGGTGATGGTTTCAAGGATGCCGCGGGGGAAGTTGCCCAGGTGCGGCGTAAAGATAACCGGCACGCCCAGGTGCGCGGCGATCTCCGGCTGGTGCCGGTGAGTGAAAATGCCGTACGGCTGCAGGCTCACTTCGCAGAAACTGGTGGTCATGCTGGCCTTGCGCCCGGCGCCGCTGACGCCGCTGGTGGCGTTGATCACCGGCCACTGATCCAGATTCAGCAACTGTTTTTCGATTAACGGTTTCAGCGCCAGCTGCGCCGCCGTCGGGTAACAGCCCGGCACGGCGATCAGCTGCGCCTGTTTGATCTTGTCGCTCTGCCACTCCGCCAGACCGTATACCGCCTGCTCCAGCAGGGCGCCATGCTGATGTTCGAAACCGTAGTACTGGCTATAGAAACCGGCATCCTGCACGCGGAAGGCGCCGGACAGATCGAACACCACGCAGCCTGCCGCCAGGAAGGCCGGTGCGATATCGTGGCTGACTTCATGAGCGGTGGCGAGGAACACCACGTCGATGCCCTGAGCCGCCTTGGCGACGTCGGTCAACGGCTGCAGCGGCAGATCGACGATGCCTTTCAACTGGGGATGGAGATCGGAAAGCAACTTTCCTGCATCTGCACTTTGCGCTGAAACCGCTAAAGCGGTTATGTTCATGTGTGGGTGGCGATTCAGGTAAGCCGTGAGCTCCGCTCCGGCGTAACCGCTGGCACCAACGATCAGCGTATTCAACATGTGGCCTTTCACCTTCTAAACTGACGTGCGGTCGCTTGCGACCCAGGTAACAGGGCTCGCCAGCGTTGTTGCGCCGTTCACCCACGGAGCCAGGCGTTGATGCTTTTATAAACATCCGGGTATCGGGTTCCCTTACGCTTCGGCTTACTGTATTTTTATTCAAAATAAATGCATGAATATTGATACTATCCTAACCAAAGGCTGTCAACAGTGAAGATGAAATTACCTCCATTTATTGAGCTGTACCGGGCGTTGATCGCCACTCCGTCGATCAGCGCCACCGATGCCGGCCTCGATCAGAGCAATGAGGCGTTAATCAACTTGCTGGCCGGATGGTTTGCCGACCTGGGCTTTCGCGTCGACGTACAGCCGGTGCCGGAATCGCGCCACAAATTCAACCTGCTGGCCAGCATCGGCGAAGGCAGCGGCGGCCTGCTGCTGGCCGGCCACACCGATACGGTGCCTTACGACGAAGGCCGCTGGACGCGCGATCCCTTCACCCTGACCGAGCACGACAACAAGCTCTACGGGCTGGGCACCGCCGACATGAAAGGCTTCTTCGCCTTTATTCTGGACGCGGTGCGCGACATCGACGCGAGCAAACTGACCAAGCCGCTGTACATTCTGGCGACCGCAGATGAAGAAACGACGATGGCCGGCGCACGTTATTTCGCCGCCTCCACCGCCATTCGGCCGGATTTCGCCATCATCGGCGAACCGACCTCGCTGCAGCCGGTGCGCGCGCACAAGGGCCACATGGCCAACGCCATTCGCATCGTCGGCCAGTCCGGCCACTCCAGCGATCCGGCGCGCGGCGTCAACGCCATCGATCTGATGCACGAATCCATCGGCCGCCTGATGGAGCTGCGCAAAACTCTGCAGGAGCGCTACAACAACCCGGCGTTCGCCGTGCCTTATCCCACCATGAACTTCGGCCATATCAGCGGCGGCGACGCGGCCAACCGCATCTGCGCCTGCTGCGAGCTGCACCTGGACATCCGCCCGCTGCCCGGCATGACGCTCGACAACATCAACGAACTGATGCATCAGGCGCTGGAGCCGGTGAGCCAACGCTGGCCGGGCCGCCTGACCATCGAAGAGCTGCATGCGTCGGTGCCGGGCTACGAGTGCCCGACCGACCACCGCATGGTGGCGGTGATCGAGGAGCTGCTGGGCACCCGCACGCAGGTGGTCAACTACTGTACCGAAGCGCCGTTCGTGCAGCAGGTCTGCCCGACCCTGGTGCTCGGCCCCGGTTCCATCGATCAGGCCCACCAGCCGGACGAGTACATCGACACCGCGTTTATCGAACCGACGCGCAAACTGCTGGGCCAACTGGTCAATCACTTTTGCCGGCAATAAACCCGACATTTAGGAGGGGAAATGCTTTATGCTTTCCCCTAACTCAAAATAAGTAGAAAACGGCGAAATAAGCCGTGCTGATAACCGACGCGCCGTAATTAAATTTCAGAAAATGCGCCGATTTTGATGTTTTTTTGCTAAAAATAGTGTCAATTGACGATTGGACAGGAACGCGATGTGATCAGGCAGGCGGTCTGCGCCTGACGCGTGAAATTTATTTACAAGATAAAAATCATACAGAACTGGGTCAGGGGTTATATGAACGAACAATATTCGGCAATGCGCAGTAATGTCAGTATGCTCGGCAAATTGCTCGGCGATACCATCAAAGAAGCGCTGGGTGAGCATATTCTCGATCGCGTTGAGACCATCCGTAAGCTTTCCAAATCCTCACGCGCCGGCAACGAAGCGCATCGCCAGGAGCTGCTCTCCACCCTGCAGAACTTGTCCAACGACGAGCTGCTGCCGGTGGCGCGCGCCTTCAGCCAGTTCCTCAACCTGACCAACGTCGCCGAGCAGTACCACAGCATTTCGCCCAACGGCGAGGCCGCCAGCAACCCGGAAGCGCTGGCTCAACTGTTCAGCCGTCTCAAAGACAAAAAGCTCAGCGACAAAGAGCTGCAGCACGCGGTATCGCAACTCTCCATCGAGCTGGTGCTGACGGCGC
>NZ_JVEL01000390.1:75018-95670 GCF_001076875.1 Serratia sp. 506_PEND | reverse complement strand
GGGCTTCGATTTTACCGGCGTATATGACGTCGGCCGGTGCGGCATCTCCGCCGCGCGCAACGTCGCCAAAACGCGCCGCGGCTTTTCCGGCTGGTATGGCCGCGCCCTGATGGGCGACGCTCTGCTGGCCACCGGCTACCTGGCTTACACCAGCCCAAGCCACGTGATGGCGTTTATCGGCGACGGCGCTAAAGGGATCGTACCGGACATCCTGCCGGCTTTTATCGACAACATTCTCACCCATCCGCAGTTGCTGAATAAAAGCATCACCGTCTTCTATTTATGCAACGGCGGTCTGTCCGTCATCAATACCTATCAGGAACGCATTCTGTTCAATCGCACCTCGCGGCAAATGCGGTTGGTGAACGTCGAACAGCCGGACGTCGAACAAACGGTCAATAACTTCCATATCCAGAGCAAAACGCTTACGCATTTCGACGAAGACGTCATTCGCCAGGCGCTGACCACGCCGCACCGACTCAATCTGTTCTCCGTGGTGCTGGGGCACAACAATGAAGGCGACGGTATCTCGCTGGCCACCGCCAAAGGCTGGCAGCGCGATCCGAGCGACCACGACGCCCTGCAGGAGCGCAAAGCCTGGGCAGCCCAACAGCCCGAATCGACCAGCACCGCCTTCGACCAAGATCCTACACAGGAAGCCACCTCATGAAATTCGGATTCATCGCTCATCCCACCTCGCTGGGGTTGAAACGTTACGTCAAAATGCTCGATCTGCTGCAACGCAACTCGACCGAGCAGCACAGCGGCTATACGCGTGAACTGTGGGAACGACAAAACCTGGTTCCCTTTATGAACTTCGCCAGGATCACCTCGGCGACCGGCGCCACTTGCGAAGGGGTGATCAAATACATGCCGCTGGTGGCGGATGAGATGCTGGCCGACGCACGCGGTATCGCCGCCAGGGTGGTCCAAGGCATCGAAGAGCTGGCCGGCGATGGCGCCGAACTGGTCGGTCTCGGCGGTTTTACCTCTATCGTTGGGCGACGCGGCGAAGCCACCGCGGAAAAGTCGCCGGTGCCGGTCACCTCCGGCAACTCGCTGACCACCTACGCCGGCTACAAGGCCTTGATGCAGATCCAGTCCTGGCTGGAAATTCGCCCGGAGGAGGAACCCGTCGCCATCGTCGGCTATCCGGGGTCGATCTGCCTGGCGCTAAGCCGTCTGCTGCTGGCGCACGGTTTCTCTCTCCATTTGCTGCACCGCGCCGGCAACCATGATCGCAGCGAACTGCTCAGCCATTTGCCCGAGGAGTATCACTCGCGCGTCACCCTGACCAGCGATCCCGAAGATCTCTACCCGCGCTGCAAACTGTTTGCCGCCGCGACCTCCGCCGGCGGCGTGATCGACCCCGCCAGACTGCAACCCGGTTCGATCTTCATCGACGTGGCGCTGCCGCGCGATATCGCTTCGGAAACGCGCCCGGCGCGGGATGACATTCTGATCATCGACGGCGGCTGCGTCACCGCCACCGATGCGGTCAAGTTGGGTGGAGAATCACTCAACGTCACCATCAAGCAACAATTGAACGGCTGCATGGCGGAAACCATTGTGCTGGCGCTGGAAAACCGGCGGGAAAACTTTTCGCTGGGCCGCTATCTGGCGCCGGAAAAAGTGCTGGAGATCGGTGAAATCGCCGAGCGCCACGGGTTCTTCGCCTATCCGCTGGCCTCGTACGGCGAGCGCATCGATCGGCAGAGCGTGACCAATCTCAAGCGCTACTACCACCATGACATCTATGCCGGGGAACCGGCTGATGCGGCGCTGCCCGCATCGCGCCTGGCGTTTATCGATGCGGTCATCGCCCAAACGCCGGCCAGGGAAGACACCCTTGACCGCTATCATCAATACATCAACCCCATGATGGTGGACTTCCTCAAGTTGCAGCGCTGCGACAACGTTTTCCGCAGCGCCGCCGGCACCCAGTTGTATGACGATGCGGGCGAGGCTTTCCTGGACATGGTGGCGGGCTACGGGTGCCTAAACCTGGGCCACAACCCGCAGCCAGTGGTCAACGCGCTGAAAAACTACCTCGACGCTCAAGGCCCCAACTTCATTCAATACATTTCCATTCCCGAACAGACCGCCAAGCTGGCCGAAGTGCTCTGTCGTCTGGCGCCGGGCAACATGGGCCGGGTGTTCTTCAGCAACTCCGGCACCGAAGCCGTCGAGGCCGCGATGAAGATCGCCAAGGCCTCGACGGGCAAGCCGGGCATCGCCTATCTGCGCAACAGTTACCACGGTAAAACGCTGGGCGCGTTGTCCATCACCGGACGAGACAAACACCGCCGCTATTTCACACCGCTGCTGGACGCGATGGTGGAAGTGCCGTTCGGCGATCTCGCCGCGCTGCGGGAAGCGCTGAACCGTGAAGACGTCGGCGCGCTGATGATCGAACCGATCCAGGGTGAAGGCGGCGTGCATATCCCGCCCGCCGGTTACCTGCAGGCGGTGCAGCAGCTCTGCCGCGAGACCGGCGTGCTGCTGATGGTGGACGAAGTGCAAACCGGGCTTGGGCGCACCGGCAAACTTTTCGCCTGCGAATGGGACGGTATCGAGCCGGACGTGCTGATGCTGTCGAAATCCCTGTCCGGCGGCCTGATCCCCATCGGCGCCACGCTGTGCCGAACCGATCTTTGGCAAAAAGCCTATGGCACGGCGGACCGCTTCCTGGTGCACAGCTCCACCTACGGCGGCGGCAACCTCGCCTCGGTCGTCGCCCTCAGCGCGCTGCGCGAGATCCTGGCGCAGGATTTGGTCGGCCATGCCGAACGGATGGGCGCCTACTTTAAGCAGGCACTGAGCGAGATCGCCGCCCGCTATCCGTTCGTCAGCGAAGTGCGCGGCCGCGGCCTGATGCTGGGGATCCAGTTCGATCAGGCGTTCACCGGCGCGGTCAACGCCTCCGCCCGCGAATTCGCCACCCGGCTGCCGGGCGATTGGCACACCACCTGGAAATTCTTGCCCGATCCGGTGCAAGCCCATCTGCGGGCGGCGATGGATCGCATGGAACAGGCGCTCGGCGAAATGTTCTGCATGAAATTCGTCACCAAGCTGTGCCAGGACCACAAGATCCTGACCTTCATTACCGCCAACAGCTCGACGGTGATCCGTATTCAACCCCCGCTCATCATCAGCAAAGCCGAGATCGACCGTTTCGTCGGCGCCTTTGCCACGGTGTGCGAGGAACTCTCCACCTTTTTAGACTAGGGAGCCAGCAATGCCTTTAACCAAGCAAGATGCCGTCAATCAGATGATGGGCTTTTTCCAGGCCAAGGCGCTGACCGCCGCGCTGGCGCTGAAGCTGTTCGATCAGCTGCGCGATCGGGACGCCGACGCGGCGCACATCGCCGCGCGGCTTGACTGCCCGGCGCGTTCCACCGAGCAGTTGCTCATCGCGCTGCGGGCCATGGGGTATCTCGACCAACGAGACGGCCTTTATCATTTGCCCGCCGCCCACCGGGCTTTTCTGTTGAGCGACGAACCCCAGTGGCTGGGATGGCTGGGCCGCCACATCGATACCTTCCTGTATCCGCTGTGGGGCGAGCTGAAAACGGCGGTGCGAAACGATGCCCACCAGCGCCGCACGGTATTCGGCGATGACCGCAGTTGGTTCGACATCCTGTACCAAAATCCGGACGACGTGGCGGACTTCCAGGAATTTCTCGGTAAATTCGCCGCGCCCTTTATCGCCGGCTTTGTTCGCGATTACGACTTCTCGCAACACCGTGCGTTTTTGGACATCGGCAGCGGGATCGGCAGCCTGCCGATGGCGATCGCCGACGCTTATCCGGGGATCGCACTCGCGATCTGCGAACTGCCGCAGGCCTCGGCGTTCTTGCGCGACAAGCTGACGCTGCAAGGCTATGGCGAACGCATTGACGTCGTGGAGGGCGATGTCATCAGCGGCGATCTGCCGATCGGCGGCTATGACCTGATCCACCTGGGATGGATGCTGCACGACTACGCCCCGGAAACCCAACTGACCATCCTGCGCAACATCTATCGGGCGATGCCGGCCGGCGGCCGCTTCATCGCTTCCGAAACGCCGCTGAACGAAGACAAATCAGGGCCGGAATTTACCGCCCTGCTGTCGCTGAACATGCTGGTCTCCACCGACGGCGGCATAGAGAGCAGCGCGCAGGAATACCTGGACAGATTCCGTCTGGCGGGATTCAGCAACGCGCGCATCATGAAAATAGCCGGCCCACGCACCCTGATCGTCGGCGAAAAATAACCAGTTAGCAACGGGAGCTCGCAATGTTAGAAAGCAAATTGATCCAGCATATCGCCACCCAGTATCTGGATGGCGATCACGACGGCCTGAACGCTCAAACCCCGCTGTTTGAACTGAACGTCGTCGATTCCGCCTCCATTTTCGATCTGGTGGATTTTCTGCGTCAGGAGTCTCATGTCGCCATCGGCATGCATGAGATCCATCCGGCGAACTTCGCCTCGGTGCAGGCGATGGTCGCGCTGGTGCAACGGTTGCAAGCGCAAGTCGCCGCAGGGGGTGTCGCATGAGCGTTCACGCCGTCGATAGCGCCGCAAACGCGCATGAAGCCGTCCGGCAGTCGGTGCTGCACACCTTCGCCCGGCTGACCGAGTATGAACCGTCGGCACTGGCCCTGACCAGCCATCTGGAAAACGATTTGGGCGTCGACTCCATCGCGCTGGCGGAAATTGCCATGGTGCTGAACCGTCAGTTCCAATTAAATACGCCGCTGGCGATCCAGGAGATCAAAACCATTCAGGATGCGCTCGACGGTATTTTGCAGCGCGGTTTCACGCTGCCGACGCCGAACGCCGCCGCGCAACCTGCCCCCCAGACGCCTCAGGCCTGGTTGAGCGCTCTCGTGCGCCAGGTGTTCGCCACCCACAGCGGATATGAAGTGCGTGATCTGTCCCCCGACGCCGCCATCGAAGGCGACCTGGGCATCGACTCCGTAGCGGTGGTGATGGCGCGCAACGAGTTGCTCAAAACGCTGGGCCTGGACGATAACGCAGCGCTGGCGGAGTGCCGCACGCTGGCTGAGCTGGAGCACAACCTGGCGGCGCGGCTGGTTCAGGAACAGGGCGAAGCGTGGTTCAGCCGCTTTGGCCAGCACACCGCCGCGTCCGCCGCGCCGCAGCCCACCAAGGCGCCCGCATCGCCGGACGCGCGCGATGAGCTCGGCGATCCGCGCACCATGCGGGACTTCGTCGGCATCGAGCACCCGGATTTGTTCCATAAAACGCGTGAATTCGGCGCTTTTTATCGCGATAAAAAACAGCGTCAGCTTTACTGGTACGGCATGCCGCTTGAAACGCCGTGCAAAAACCGCGCGGTCATGTTCGACGAGGTCACCGGCAAAAGCCGCGAATTTCTGATGTTCGGCTCCAACAGCTATCTGGGATTGTCGAACCATCCGGAAGTGATCCACGCCATCCAGGACGCCGCTGGCCTGTACGGCGCCACCAACACCGGGTGCCGCATCATCGCCGGCAGCAACGTGCTGCATCTGGAATTGGAGCGCAAACTGGCCAAGCTCAAAGGGCGCGAAGACTGCATCGTCTATCCGTCCGGCTACTCGGCCAACCTGGGATGCATCTCGGCTCTGACCAGCCGACACGACCTGGTGTTCACCGACGCCATCAACCACATGAGCATCCAGGACGGCTGCAAGTTGGCGGGCGCGCAGCGGAAAATTTATGACCACTCTTTGACCAGCCTTGAGAAATCGCTGGCCAAATACGCCGATCACCCCGGCGGCAAGCTGATCGTCACCGATGGCGTTTTCAGCATGCACGGCGATATCGTCGATCTGCCGCGCCTGATGAAGCTGGCCGAACGCTACGGCGCACGCGTATTGGTCGACGACGCGCACGCGACCGGCGTCTTGGGCAAAACCGGCTCGGGCACGGCGGAACACTTCAATATGAAAGGCCAGGTGGATCTCGAACTGGGCACCATGAGCAAGGCGCTGTCGGGGTTAGGCGGCTTCGTTTGCGCCGATGGCGAAGTGGTCGAATACCTGCGTTTCTACTCCAACTCCTATGTTTTCGCCGCCACCATCCCCGCCGCAGTCGCCGCCGGCGTGATCGCCTCCATCGACGTGATGCTGCGTGAACCCGAGCGACTGACCAAGCTGTGGGACAACATCTACTACTTCCGCACGCTGCTGCTTAACGCCGGTTTTGACCTTGAGCATTCCGACTCGGCCATCATTCCGGTGGTGGTGGGCGACGACGCCAAAACGCTGCTGTTCGGCCGCGCCGTCCGGGCGCGCGGGCTATTCTGCCAGACCGTGGTCTTCCCGGGCGTCAGCGTGGGTGACGCCCGCTTACGCATCAGCGTGACCAGTGAACACACGCGTGAAGATCTGGATGAAGCCTACGCCATTTTGGTGGCGGCGGCGCTGGAGACCGGCGTGCCGGTCAACGGCGATGTCCGACGGGAAGCGCGCGCACGCGCCGCCGAGGTCTGACATCATGGCAACCTTCATTTCACCGATACTGGAGGCCCTGTTCCGGCACGCCCGCCAAGCGCCGGAAAGCACCGCTCTGCTGTGCGGCGATCGGCGCTGGAGCTATCGTCGCCTGGCCGATCGCGCCTGCATGATGGCGGCGGCGCTGCGACATGCCGGGTTGAAGCAGCAGGCCGTGCTGCTCAACCTGCAGAAAGGGCCCGACGCCGTCGCCGCCATGTACGCGTGTTGGCTGAGCGGCAACCACTATGTCCCTATCGATTTCAGCCAACCGACGGCGCGCATCGAACGCATTATCGCCGCCGCCTCACCCGCGCTGATCGTCGATGAGGGCTGGTTGAGCGCGCTCAATGACCGCACCGATCTCGATGGCGCCTGGCCGGAAGCGATCGCCGCGTTCGGCTCTCCCCTCGCCGCCATTCTCTATACTTCAGGCTCCACAGGCACCCCGAAAGGGGTGCAAATCACCCATGACATGCTGACGTTTTTCATCGGCTGGGCCGTCAGCGATACACAACTGACGGCGCGCGACGTGCTGGCCAACCATGCCAGTTTCGCCTTTGATCTGAGCACCTTCGATCTGTTCGCTGGCGTTTGTGCCGGCGCCGCGACCTGGATCGTGCGCGAAGATGAACAGAAAGATTGCCAGGCTCTCGTTCGCGGATTGCAAACGCACGGCGTCACCCTGTGGTATAGCGTGCCTTCGATTTTAGCCATGCTGGAAAAGAGCGCGTTGCTGGCGCCGTCGACGGTGAAAACGCTGCGCCAGGTCACGTTCGCCGGAGAGCCTTATCCGGCCGCCGCGCTGAGGCGCCTGGTTGCGCATCTGCCGGCCCGCTGCCGCGTCAGCAACTGGTATGGCCCGACGGAAACCAATGTCTGCACCGCCTACGCGCTGGATCGAACGCAGTTGGCGACGCTGGAGCAGATCCCCATCGGCCATCCGCTGCCCGGCTTGACGGCGCAGTTGGTCGATGAGCAGGGGCGTCTGCAGCCGATTGACGGTACGCCGGGCCGACGCGGAGAATTGCTGATCGGCGGGCGGTGCGTTACCCCCGGCTACAGCAACGTCGCCTCATCGCGGCAAGCGCAATGGCATCCGCGCCAATGCCACGCGACCGGCGACTGGGTGGAGACGACGGCGAATGGGCTGGTCTACCGCGGCCGGCTGGACGACATGGTGAAAATCAACGGCTACCGGGTGGAATTGGGGGAGATAGAATCGATCCTTCATCACCATCCCTCGGTCTGCCAGGCCGCACTGTATGTCGAGCTTGGCGAGCTGAAGCAAAAACTGATCGCCGTGATCACCCTCCATCCCGGCGCGCTCCGCCCCAACCTGCTGGAGCTCAAGCAGTTCCTGCAGCCCAGGCTGCCCGCCTATATGCTCCCCAGCCAACTGGTGGTCGCCGACAGCCTGCCCACCAACGCGAACGGCAAGGTGGACAGAGGACGTTTGTCCGAGGTGAATGCGCGATGAACCAGGAAATTCATGCCGCGCCGCTGGCGCTGGTCGGCATCGGCTGCGCACTGCCCGGCATCGATCGTATCGATCTGTCCAACGGCGCCGCCTGGTCGGCGCTGTTCGACGCCCCGCCGCCGATGCCGTGGAGCGATGCGGCCGCGCCGATCCGCGGCCGCCAGATCGACGACGCCGCGTTTGATTTCAAAAAATTCGCCATCCCGCCGCTGTTTCGACTGGCGGTCAGCCGCGAGACCCGCCTGGCGCTGCAGGCCGCCTCCGCCGCCATGCAGCATCTGACGTTATCCGACGCGTTGCGCGACCGCTGCGATCAATTTTGCGCCACCCATTTGGGCAGTGATGCCGCCTATCGCAACGCCACCAAAATCGGCGCGCTGCGCAGGCTGGCCGAACGGCTTGACGCTCAGGGGCTCTCACCGGCGGCGGTCATGCGCCGGATTGACGATTACAAACAGCCGCTGGCCCAGGCGTTCGGCAGTTCATCCCACGATCGCGTGGGGGAAATGGCCTCCAGCATTCCCGCGCGCATCGCCCATTTCGCCCGCACGCGCGGTAAATGCCAAACCCTCGACGGCGCCGATCTGGGCGGCCTGCGCTTGCTGCAGCTGGCACAAGACTGTTTTCGCCATGCCGACAGCCGCATGGCGGTGCTGACCGCCGTACAATGCTTCCACCATCAACCTCAGGCGGACATGCTGTTGGCGCAGGGCGTTTCCTCTTCGGCCTGTTGGCTGGAGGGCGCGATCAGCCTGGTCGTTTGCCCGCTGGACGTCGCTCAGGAACAGGGATGGCCAGCGATCGCGCAATTGTCGACCCTGATCGCCGAACGGCAGGATGCCGCGCCGAGCGCCGGCTATTTTGCCGGCGCCAATCAGGTTTTCTGCCATCTCCTCGACATGCTGTTGCAACGGCAACAGGCGTGCGCCGGCCACTCGTTCACCGGCTACCGCTGGCGGATCGACGCGGCGTCTCCCCCCTCATTAAAACCGACGGCTTCGCCACGCATCAGCATCATCGACTATCAGCCCATCACCGCGCAGGGGCTGGATAAAGCGCGTTTCTGGCAGGCCTTGCGCAACGGGGAGGACGCCCTGCGCGATCACAGCCCCGAGCAGCTGCACCCCGGCGCCTTCGTGCGCCCCACGCCGCAAAAGCTCAGCGCCTACACCGCTCACGCCATGTGCTTCCCAACGCACGATCCGGTGCGGCTTGAGCTGACGCGGCCTATGATGCCGGCCAAAAAACAGCGCCTCGACGTCACACAACTGCACGCCCTCAACGGCTGCGCGGCGTGGCCCGACAGCCTGCGACGCTTTGAACGCATCGCCATTATCGTCGCCAGCAACCTGTCTTTAAGCGCCGATCGACAACAGGCCATGCGCGCCCTGTGGCCGGCGTTGCCTCCCGCCGGCGTCTCCCTTTCGCCACCGCCCCAACCCGCGATCAACCGCTGGAGCTGGCATGGCGCCTGCGGCCTCGGCACCGCGCAGCTGTTGGCGCAACAGCTCGGCGTCGAGGCGGACTGCTACGCGGTCGAGGCGGCCTGCGCCAGTTCGCTGGCCGCCTTGCACAATGCGGTCAGGGCATTACAGGCCGGCCGCTACGATGCGGTGCTCGTCGGCGGCATAGAAACGGCGACGCTCGAACGCGATATGGTGCTGTGCAGCGCGCAGATGATGCTTTCCGCTTCGCGTATGCGACCTTTCGCCCGACAAGCCGACGGTTTTACTCCCGGCGACGGTGGCGGCTTCTTCATTCTGACCGGCCAGGCGACATCGCGGGCCATCGCCACCATCGAAGCGATATCGGGATCTTGCGACAGCTATTCCATGACCGCGCCCGATCCCGAGGGCCAGGCGTTGGCAATCGAAAAAACCCAGAGCCTGAGCGCCGTCGAAGCGCGCCAGATACAGTATCTCGAAGCGCACGGCACCGGCACCGAACTGGGCGATCGGGCAGAAGTCGCGTCATTGCATCAGGGGTATCGCCGCGCCGCGCGCGCCCCTTTGTACATCGGTTCGGTGAAGTACAACTTCGGCCACTGTTTCGCCGGCGCCGGCGCGCTCAGCCTGTGCAAAGTGCTGAGCGCTTTCGAACACGGTCAAATCCCGCCCACGCCGGTGGCGACATTGAATGCCGAACTGCCGCTGGCGGCGATCCCGGCCGAAATCCCGCAAGTCGCGCTCGACTGGCCACACGGTGAAGGCGGACGTCGGGCGGCGATCAACGGCTTTGGCACCGGTGGCATCAATTACCATTTGCTTATCCATCAACCCGTTTAAAAAGGCCGCCCAGATGCACATTATCGTCCATAAGATTCGGCTAAAAGACATCGCCCACCGCGCCGCGTTTCGCGACTGGGTGGAGACGACCGATTACCAGGCTTGCCGCCACCTCGACGCGGTACGCGCCTTCGATGTCATCGAAGTCAGCCCTTCGGCGGAGGCGCCGTTTCACTTTATCGAAATCATTCAGCTGAACTCGCTGAAAATGTTCGAGCGCGAGATGCAAACCCCGCTGTTTCAAAGCCTGGTTGAACGCTTTAATCAGTTGGCGGAAGTCGTTGACGAAATCAGCGGAGAACGCATCGCCGATGGTTATCGAGCTTAGCGTGACGCCGCGTATCGTCATCGCCCTGGGCGGCGCCCACCGCTGCGCCGCCGTTCGGGGATTGCGGCCTCTGTCGGCGGTGAAAAACCTCGCGCGGGCGCAGGCCGTCGCGCTGCTGAACCGGACATGGTGCCAGGGGCACGCGACCGGCTTTACGCTGCGCCATGAGGCGAGTGGACAACCGTTCGGCGAACACCTCCTGCTGGGACGCCGCCACGTTTCCCTCAGCCATTCGCTTGCCTGGTACGCCAGCGCCACCGGCGATATCCCGCTCGGCATCGATCTGCAGCATTATCGCCCCTTCTCCGGCGCGGCGCTGCGCTGGGCCTTTAGCGAGGCGGAACAGCGATTGGGACGCATACAGGCCTGCGCCGTCTGGGCCATTCGCGAAGCATTTTTAAAAAGCCACGGCCGCGGTCTGCCCTACGAATTGCGGACGATCGGCATCGACTGGCGCACCGGGTTGGTCTCAAGCGCCGACGGCAGTTTGCCGAGCAGACGCTTCTGGCTGTGGCGCAGCCTGGACTGGACATGCGCACTCTGCTTTCCGGCGGAGGAGAGCATGTCGTTCAGAGCGAACGTTACCGTATTTTCCCTGCCCGCCCCTTCCGCTTTCGGAGCCTTATCATGACCCAAGACCTTTTCGCCGCGGCGCTGCAACAGGCCGTGGACATCGCGCGGCAGGCGCCCTCTTCACACAACTGTCAACCCTGGTCTCTCCACTATGACGCCGACGCCCGATGTGGCCGGTTGGCTATCGACCGCCGTCGCGCCTTGCAGAGCCTGCCTTCGCTGGAACGCGAGATGCTGATGAGCTGCGGGATTTTCTTCGAGTACCTCAGCGCGCTGCTCAACTGTGCAGGCTCGCCTCTCGCCTGGCGTTGGGAGCATGGCCCCACGCATTTACTGAGCTTTGCCCCCGCCGCGCCTGCCGCGCCCGATCGCGCCGCCCATCGCCAATTGGCGCAGCTGATCGGCGAGCGGCATACCGCACGGGCGGCCTATCAGCCTACGCCAATCAATGAAGCGCAGCGGATGCAGCTGCAGACCTTGTTCGACGGAACGGCGAGTTCACTCAGTATCGCAGGTGACGAACGCGCTCGCCGTCGGGTCGCGCAGCTCACCGCTCGTCACGCCGCGCTCGATTTCTCGGATCGCCAAGCCTGGCGGGAAACCTATCAATACATCCGCTTCAACGAACGGCAGCCTACCGACGACGGTTTTCACCTGCACCACCTGTTTGGCCCGGTATCCCCAGCATTCAAGCGCTTCTTTCAAGTGGCGTTTCATCCTCGCTTAAGCCGGCTGGCGACCGGGCTGCGCCTGCCGGCTTATATGGCGCAAGGGCTGGCGCAACGCGTCGCGGAAGGCCCGCAATACCTGGCGCTGTGTCTGAACGACGAAAGTGCCGAGCACCTGTTCGCCACCGGCATGCGGCTTGGGCGTCTGTGGCTCACGCTGCAACACTGGGGTTGGGGATTGCATCCGATCAGCGTTCTGGTGCAACACGCCGAGGCGCGTCGCGAGCTCGCAGCAACCCTGGCGCTCAGCGCTCCCCCGGTGTTTTTTGCCCGCTTCGGCCACCTGCAACAATGGGGCAGCGCAGCGCCCAGACGCAGTTGGCAAAGCATTTTGACCGCGCCGCCATCCGGCGAATGCGCGCACTCGGGGAACGATTCCCCCTAATCCGCTGAGGAGAACACAATGAATGTATGGATTGCTTTGGCCGTTGTTTTGTTGATCCTTGCCCTGCTGGCGTTTATTACCAGCCGCGGCGCCCAGGACACTCGCCCGATGTTCCTGTGGGGGTTCAACGCCATGGGGCCGGTTACCCTGGTCTATTGCTATTTCGGCGAGGGCGATCTGAGCCACAAAGCCCTGATCCTTCTCATGGTCGGCCTGTACCTGCTGCGCATGAACATCGTGCTGACACGTTGGTACGGCAACACCGCCGCGGCCAAACTCAAGGACGTGATGCCCACGCAGCAGGTGCCCTGGCTGGCGGTGATGATGGTCATGATCTTCGGCGGCCTGTACTGCCTGCCCTTTTACTGGGCCAGCCAACTGCAGGGGACGTGGGGCGCGCTGCAATGGCTGGCCATTGGGGTCTACCTGATAGGCACGCTGTTCCACTTCGGCAGCGATTATCAAAAACGGCGCTTCAAACAGGATCCGAACAATAAAGGCCGGTTGCTGAACAGCGGCTTTTGGGGATTGGCGCGCCATCCGAATTATTTCGGCGACTTTCTTATTTTCGTCAGCTTCGGGCTGCTTGCCGGCAACCTGTTTGGCCTGATCGCACCGCTGACTAACCTGGTGCAGTATTTCGCCGACGCCATTCCCAAAAGCGAGAAAATGGCCGAGAAGCGCTACGGCGAGGTCTGGCGCAACTATAAACGTCAGGTTAAGTGTTTCATTCCTTTCGTGCTGTAACCCCAATGCGGCAGCGCGGTTCGGGTAAGCCGACCGCGCTGCCGCCGATAAAACGCCTTGTCATACAACACAAAACGACCGTCACGCCCGCGCAAGTAAAAACCGCCTTGACCTTACCCTTGCTGGAAGGTTTAAGCTCCCTTCTTAGTGAAAACAGGTCAGGCGGTCAACCTTTAAACACCGCCTTCTAAGCAAGGAGTCCAATCATGTCACACACCACTATGCTGGCATTGCAGGGGCTGTCCTGCATGAACTGCGCGCAGCGGGTGAAAAAAGCCCTGGAAAGCCGCAGCGATGTCGAACAGGCGGAGGTTAACGTCCATTACGCCAAAGTGACCGGCGACGCACCGGACAGCGCGCTGATCGACAGCGTGATCGCCGCCGGTTATCAGGCCGAAGTCGCGCCGCACGCCGATACCGAACTGCAGCTGAGCGGCCTGAGCTGCATGCACTGCGTCGGCACCACCCGCAAGGCGCTGGAGGCGGTGCCGGGCGTATTCGCCGCCGACGTCGCTATCGACAGCGCGAAAGTGTATGGCGATGCCGATCCGCAAACGCTGATCGCCGCGGTGGAAGATGCCGGTTATCACGCCAGCGTAGCAGGCGCCGCCGCCCCAAAAACTGAGCCGTTGACTGACGCAACACCTTCGTTGCCGGACGTTCAGCCAGCGGCGCAACCTTCCCTTCCGGCAACCGACAGCGCGGACGACAGCGTACAGCTGCTGCTCAGCGGCATGACCTGCGCCAGCTGCGTCAATAAAGTGCAGTTGGCGCTGCAAAGCGTACCCGGCGTAGAGCACGCGCGCGTCAACCTGGCGGAACGCAGCGCGCTGGTGACCGGCGCCGCCGATGCGCAAGCGCTGGTGGCGGCGGTGGAAAAAGCCGGCTACGGCGCCGAGATGATTCAGGACGAGACCGAACGCCGCGAGCGCCAGCAGCAGACCGCACGCGCCAACATGAAGCGCTTTAGCTGGCAGGCGGCGCTCGGTCTGGCGTTGGGTATCCCGCTGATGGCCTGGGGGCTGTTCGGCGGCAGCATGACGCTGACGCCGGAAACTCAGCGCCCCTGGCTGCTGGTCGGCGTCATCACCCTGGCGGTGATGGTGTTCGCCGGCGGGCACTTCTACCGCAACGCCTGGCGCGCGCTGATGAACGGCAGCGCTACCATGGACACCCTGGTGGCGCTCGGCACCGGCGCCGCCTGGCTTTATTCGATCGCCGTCAACATTTGGCCCGATTTCTTCCCGATGGCGGCGCGCCACCTCTATTACGAGGCCAGCGCGATGATCATCGGTTTGATCAACCTCGGCCATGCGCTGGAGCAACGCGCCCGTCAGCGCTCTTCACAGGCGCTGGAGCGGCTGCTGGATCTGACGCCGCCCACCGCGCGCCTGGTGACCGACGACGGCGAGCGCGATATCCCGCTGGCGGAGGTGCAGCTCGGCATGACGCTGCGACTGACCACCGGCGATCGCGTGCCGGTCGACGGTGAAATCGAGCAGGGCGAAGTCTGGCTCGATGAAGCGATGCTGACCGGCGAAGCGGTGCCGCAGCAGAAAGGCCCCGGCGATACGGTGCATGCCGGGACGGTGGTCGACGACGGCAGCGTGCTGTTCCGCGCCGCCGCCATCGGCAGCCAAACCACGCTGGCGCGCATCATCAAACTGGTGCGTCAGGCGCAGAGCAGTAAACCGGCGATCGGCCAACTGGCCGACCGCGTCTCGGCGGTGTTCGTGCCGGCGGTGGTGGCGATCGCGCTGTTCAGCGCGGCGATGTGGTATTTCTTCGGCCCGCAGCCGCAGCTGGTCTATACGCTGGTGATCGCCACCACGGTGCTGATCATCGCCTGCCCGTGCGCATTGGGCCTGGCAACGCCGATGTCGATCATCTCCGGCGTCGGCCGCGCGGCGGAGTTCGGCGTGCTGGTGCGCGACGCCGACGCCCTGCAGCAGGCCAGCCAGCTGGACACCCTGGTGTTCGACAAAACCGGCACCCTGACCGAAGGGAAACCGCAGGTGGTGGAGATCCTCACCTTCAATCAGGTCAGCGAACAGCAGGCGATCGGCTGGGCCGCCGCGCTGGAACAAGGCTCCAACCACCCGCTGGCGCGCGCCATCATGGAACGCGCCGCCGGGCAAACGCTGCCGCAGGTAGCGCAGTTCCGCACCCTGCGCGGCGCCGGCGTCAGCGGGGAGATCGACGGCGTTCAGGTGCTGCTGGGCAACGCCGCGCTGCTGGAGCAGCATCAGGTCGCGACCGCCGAACTGGAAGCGCCGATGCGCGCCCAGGCCGAACGCGGCGTGACGCCGGTGCTGCTGGCCGTGGACGGTAAACCGGCCGCGCTGTTCGCCATCCGCGATCCGCTGCGCGAGGACAGCGTCGCGGCGCTGCAGCGCCTGCACCAACAGGGGTATCAGTTGGTGATGCTGACCGGCGACAACCCGGTAACCGCCAACGCCATCGCCAAAGAGGCCGGTATCGATCGGGTGATTGCCGGCGTGCTGCCGGACGGCAAAGCGGCGGCGATCAAGCAGCTGCAGGCGCAGGGCCAGCGCGTGGCGATGGTCGGCGACGGCATCAACGACGCCCCGGCGCTGGCGCAGGCCGACGTGGGCATCGCGATGGGCGGCGGCAGCGACATCGCCATCGAGACCGCCGCCATCACCCTGATGCGCCACAGCCTGCACGGCGTGGCGGATGCGGTGGAACTGTCGAAGGCCACGCTGCGCAACATGAAGCAGAACCTGTTCGGCGCCTTTATCTACAATACGCTGGGCATCCCGATCGCCGCCGGCGTGCTCTACCCTCTGACCGGCACGCTGCTCAGCCCGGTGGTGGCGGGCGCGGCGATGGCGCTGTCGTCCATTACCGTGGTCAGCAACGCCAACCGGCTGCTGCGTTTTAAACCCAGGAAATGATCGCCGGGGCGCCGTCATGGCGCCCCGCCGTTTTCCGGGCTTTCCTGCGCGGCGGATAGCGTTTAGCATGAATGACGATTTCCCCTCGCCTTTCATGCTGAAACGCGCACCCGTTATTCAGGAGCCACGCCGTATGGGTCAACTGTTACGCCGCCTCGCCGCCTTTCTCGGCCTGATCTCGCCCAAAAGTTACGCTTATCCGGCGCTGGACATCACTCTGCCGGGCGAGCGTCGGCTCCATCTGGTGGGCAGCATCCATATGGGCACCGTCGATATGTCGCCGCTGCCGCCCCGGCTGGCCGCCCGGCTGCAACAGGCCGACGCGCTGATCGTCGAAGCCGATATCACCGGCGCCGCCTCCCCTTTCGACCACGCAGAGCAACAGCCCGAGCTGGAACAGCGCCTGTCCGCCGAAGAATATCAACAGCTGCTGGCGCTGTGCCACGAACTGGGCGCCGATCCGCACGCCTTCGCCACCCTGCCCGGCTGGCAGGTGGCGCTGATGATGCAGGCGCGGCAGGCTCAGCGTCTGGGGCTGCGCGCAGAGTACGGCGTAGATTATCAGCTGCTGCAGGCCGCCAGAGCGCAGGACAAACCGGTGATCGAACTCGAGGGGGCGCAGCAGCAGTTGGCGCTGCTGGAACAGCTGCCGGAAGGCGGCATCGCGCTGCTGCGCGATACGCTGGAGCACTGGCATACCAACGCGCGGCTGCTGCAAACCATGGTGAGCTGGTGGCTGGACGCCAAACCGCGCGGCACGCTGGACACGCTGCCGGCCACCTTCAGCGCCGGACTTTACGACGTGCTGATGCATCAGCGCAATCGCGACTGGCGGCGTCAGCTGGAGGCGCTGCCGGCCGGAGACTATGTGGTGGCGGTTGGCGCATTGCACCTGTATGGCGAGGATAACCTGCCGGCGATGCTGCAGCCGCAGGGGTAAAAAAGTGGCCAATATCGCTATTGGCCAGTCAAAGAGGAATTTCTTGTATTCTAGTTATACGCATAGCAACCGTGTTAACGGTTACAGTAAACAGGGTAGCAACCCGGTGAATATCTTGGCAACCCGCTTTATGTAACAGCCGCTCAGGTTGCCGGGCAGGTTGGATTTTTGTATTTTTAAGGCTGGTTATCACCCTTTCCCCGCTGGGGACATTTTGGACAACACATCATGACGCCCGCAGTCGTTCTGCTTGAGAAACAAAAGGTCGCCTTCACCCTTCATCCTTATCACCACGACAGTGACGAAACCAACTTCGGTGACGAAGCGGTGAGAAAGCTGGGGCTGGATGCCGATCGGGTTTACAAAACCTTGCTGGTGGCGCTGAACGGCGACGCCAAACACCTGGCGGTGGCGGTCACGCCGGTCGCAACCCAGTTGGATCTGAAAAAAGTTGCCCGCGCCCTCGGCGCCAAAAAGGCCGAGATGGCCGATCCGCAGCTGGCGCAGCGCGTCACCGGCTATCTGGTGGGCGGCATCAGCCCGCTGGGGCAGAAAAAACGGCTGCCGACGGTGATCGACAGCCCGGCGCAAGCGTTCGCCACCATTTACGTTTCCGGCGGCAAACGCGGGCTGGACATCGAGTTGGCCGCCGCCGATCTGTGCCGCCTGCTGGCCGGCAGCTTCGCCGACATCGCCAAACGCGACTGACGCCGCGCGCTCAGCGGCACGCCACCGTGGCGTCACAGGCCGCCAGCGTTTCCACCAGGCGGTCCTCTAGCGCCTTCACCTGCGCGCCGGACACCAAATAGTTATTGCTGATGATGGCGAATGCCAGCGGCCGACCGGTCGCCGAATCGACATAGCCGCTGAGCGACGATACGCCGGTCATGGAACCGCTCTTGGCGTGGGCGCGCCCTGCCGCCGCGCTGTTCACCATGCGGTTACGCAGCGTGCCGCCCACCAGCAATCCCGGCTCGCCCGCAACGGGCAAGGCGTGATACCAGTCGGCGAACCACGGCTGTTTTCTGGCCGCCAGCAGCAGCGTCGTCAGCTGTTGCGGCGTGATCTGGTTCATGCGCGACAGCCCTGAACCGTCCACCTGGCGATAGGCGTCGGCCGCGACGCCCTGGCTTTGCACAAATCCGTTTATCGCCTGAAGGCCGGCGGCCCAATCCCCTTTACCCTGCGTCTTGCGGCCCATCGCCTTGGTCAATATCTCGCCGTAGCCGTTATTGGAGACTTTCAGGAAGGTGACGACCAGGCGGGAGAGCGGCGGCGAGGTTTTTTGCGCCAGCAGCTGTGCGCCGGCCGGCGTCACGCCCTCGTCAACCTTGCCGCGCAGGGTGATGCCGTGCGCGCGCAGGGCATGTTGCAATAAGGCGCCGACGACGAGGGACGGTTGATCGACGGTAATCAATCGCGAGCTGGCCTCCGCCTGCGCGGCGATGGTGCCGCTGACCACGATCCGGTTGCTGCCCGGCCGGCGCTCGTACGTCAGCGCGGTGTCACTGCCGGTGGTGGTGCGGTTGACGAGCGTCACCGCGTCATTGGCGGGATAGAAGCTCGCCCGTCCCGGCGCGCCGGCGCGGGCGCCCGGCCGCACCGCCACCTGCACCACGTTGATATCGCCGCCGGGAGTAAAGGCGTAGTTCAGCGCCGAGATCGGCGCAGCGAAGGCGAAAGGTTCATCGTCCCAGCTCCAGCCGGCGCCGAATGGCGTCTGATCGAAGGCGCCGGCATCCAGCAACAACCGCCCCTGTATATGACGGACGCCGCGCTGCGCCAGCGCCGCGGCGAAGGTGTCGAGATCGTCCGGATGCAGCGTCGGATCGCCGCTGCCCTGCAGATAGAGATCCCCTTGCAAGGTGTCGCCGCGCTGTTTACCGGCGGTCAGCAGCCGGGTTTCAAAGCGGTAATCGGCCCCCAGCACGCCGAACGCCGCCAGAGAGGTGAACATCTTCATGTTGGAAGCCGGCGCCAAACGCTGATCCGCGTGCGCCTGATACAGCACCTTGCCGCTGTTGGCGTCGCGCACCATCACGCCGCTCGACGCCCCGGCCAACGCCTTGTCCTGGCCGATGGCCGCCAGCGCCTGGCTGAGGGTTTGTTCGTGACGTGGGCCGGATGACGAACACCCCGCCAGCGCCACGATGGCGGGCAGCAGCCAGCCTGCGGTTTTCAACATGTCATCTTCCTGTTTGCGTTATCAAAACCAAATTGTCGCTCAGGCTATCATTGGAAGACGGCGGCGGCGACTTTTGCGTGCGTTTGAGGCGGGGTTTTCGGCGGGAAAACAGGCGGCCCGCCCATGGGGGCAGGCCGCGGCGGTGGCGATTAGCGATAAACGATTTCGCCCTTCGGTTCGTAAGCCGCCGCATCCAGCGGCGAGTGTTTCTCGATGTATTGCTTCAGCACCTCGGCGTCGATAAAACCGGTGTTGACGTAGCTCGGCAGCCCGTCCAGCTTCGGATAGCCGTCGCCGCCCAGCGCGTTGAAGTTCAGCGTCGCCATGCGGTAAGTTTTATCCGCCTGCAGCGGCTGGCCATTGATCTTCACCTCGCTGACGCCCTTGCCGTCCGCCACCAGGCTGACGTTGGCGAACTGGGCGTAGGCGCCGGAATCCGGCTTCATGTTGGCCACCACCGCCAGGTACTGCTCAACCTCGCGGCCTTTCATATCGACATGCACCAGGGTGTTGCCGAACGGCTGCACCTTGAGCACATTTTTGTAGGTGATATCGCCGCTTTCAATCGAATCGCGCACCCCGCCGCCGCTCATCACGGCGAAATCGGCGTCGGCGCGCTCCCTCTGCGCGGCCAGCATCACCCGCGCCAGGTTGGTCTGCACGAAGCGCACCTTGCTGCGATCGCCTTCAAGCTTGCCGTTGACGCTGCCGATCTTCACTTCCAACTGCGCCTTGCCCTTATCCTGGAATGGCGTCAGCAGCTTCATCATGGTCGGATCTTCCGCAATCTGCTGGGTGTAGTACACCCGCTCGCTGGTGCCGTCCGCTTTCTCCACTTTCTTTTTCAGGTTCACCGGGATCAGCTGATAATGCACCAGCTTCAGCTCGCCGTTGCGGAATTCGAAATCGGCGCGCCCCACGTATTTGCCCCACTCGTGCGCCTGCACGATCCAGGTGCCGTTCTGGCGATCCGGCGAGCACGGCGTGCCCGGCACATAATCCGCCTGTTTGCGGTTGTCGCCGGCCATGCACACCGGATCCTGCGAGTGGCCGCCGACGATCATGTCGAGATATCCGGCCGGCAGGCTGCGCGCCATCTCCACGTCGCCCGGCGCGTTCGAGCCGTGTTCGCCGTTGTCATAGTGCCCCATGTGGGTAGCGGCGATAATCACGTCCGGCTTCTCGTCCTTACGCAGTTGCTCCACCACCTGCTTCGCTTCCTGCGCCGGCACGCGGAATTCCATGTCGGTGAAGTACTCCGGGTTGCCGATCTTAGCGGTGTCGTCGGTCGTCAGGCCGATCACGGCAATCTTGATGCCCTGCTTGTCGAACAAGGCGTAAGGCTTGAACAGGCGCTGGCCGGTGCTTTTCTGATAGATATTGGCGGACAGCAGCGGGAAGGTCGCCCACTTCTCCTGCTGGCGCAGCACGCTCAGCGGGTTGTCAAATTCGTGGTTGCCGATCGCCATCGCGTCGTAACCCACCAGGTTCATGCCGCGGAAGTCCGGCTCGGCGTCCTGCAGATCCGATTCCGGCACGCCGGTATTGATATCGCCGCCGGACAACAACAGCAGGCTGCCGCCCTGCGCCGCCACTTC